>JAFXBO010000194.1 GCA_017521775.1 Clostridia bacterium
GAAGAAACTGTTGAGGTAAAAATCGGTGGACAGGTGCATACCGATTGGCATGATGGCAGATTTTACTGCAGATACGAAAATGAACATACAATTCTTGCAATGCCATATGATGTTCCATTGGTTGGATATAATTCAAAAATAGTTAATAAGTTAAGATTATGGTCTGCAAAATCACCTGACCATATGAATATGAAAGAATTTAATAGTGGAAATTATGTCCGTGCAGTTGAGGAAAAACAATTGGCAGAGGTAATTTCCAAAGTGCTGTATCCTGAGGATAATCACTCTGAGGGAAAGGAATTAAGATTAAAACAGCAATATTTTTTGGTTTCTGCAACAATTCAATGGATATTAAAAGAATTTGAAACAAGATATGGTTATGATTGGAAGAGATTGCCGGAAAAAGCCGCTATTCATATAAATGATACCCACCCAACTCTTGCAATTCCTGAATTAATGAGAATTTTGCTTGATGATAAAGGACTTGGCTGGGATGAAGCCTGGGAGATAACAAGAAATGTATTTGCATACACAAACCACACTATTATGAGCGAAGCACTTGAAAAATGGGATTTGGGTATGTTTAAAAAGGTATTACCAAGAATTGCTATGATTGTTGAGGAAATGGACAGACGATTAATGGAATATCTTGAAATAGTATATCCTAATGACCCTCTAAAACATAAATATATGGCTATTATATCAGATAATAAGGTGCATATGGCAAATATTTGTCTATCAAGTTGTTTTGCTATAAATGGTGTTTCAGGTCTTCATACAAAAATATTGACATCTGATATTTTTGCCGATTATTATCGATTGGATACAAAGAAGTTCTTTGCAATTACAAATGGTATAACATTCAGAAGATGGATATGTAACTGTAATCCTGATTTAGCTGAACTAATTACATCAAAAATCGGAAATAAGTGGATAAAAAAATACGATGAGCTTTCCAAACTAAAGGAATATGCAAACGACAAGGAATTCTGTAAGGAATTCTACGAAATAAAACAAAACAATAAGAAAAAGCTTGCAGAATATATTAAAGAGCATAATGGAATTGACGTTGATGTTAATTCTATATTTGATGTTCAGTCAAAGAGATTACACGAATATAAGCGTCAGCTTATGAATGTTCTGCACATAATGTCAGAATACAATTCATTGTTAGATAATCCGAATATGGATTACTATCCAAAAACATATATTTTTGGTGCAAAGGCTGCACCTGGCTATGCAAGGGCGAAGCTTATTATTAAGCTGATAAATAATGTTGCGGAAAAAATTAATAATGACGAGAGAATTAAAGGAAAAATCAAGGTCGTATTTCTTGAGAATTATGGCGTTTCAATTGCAGAAAAGCTAATTGTTGCAGCAGATATCTCCGAGCAGATTTCAACTGGAGGAAAAGAAGCATCAGGGACAGGTAATATGAAGTTTATGTTAAATGGTGCTTTAACAATCGGTACTCTTGATGGTGCAAATGTTGAAATGCTTGAGCAGGTCGGAGAGGATAATATATTCATATTCGGCTTAAAAGCTGACGAAGTTGATGCAAGATTAAAATATAATAATTCAGATGAAGTAAAGGATATATACTCAACCAATGAAAAACTTAGAAGAGTTATTGACCAGCTTATAAACGGAGAGTTTTCCGATGGTAATTCACAGATGTTTAAGGACTTATATCAAACCTTGCTTTTTGGTGATTACGGAAATCCAGATGTATATATGGTTTTAAGAGATTTCGAAGAGTATTGCAAGATGCAGGAATATATGTCTAAACTATATGAGGACAGAGATAAATGGGTATCTAAGGCAGTTATGAATACTGCTTCATCAGGATATTTTTCAAGTGACAGAACTATTAAAGAATACAACGATAATATTTGGAATTTAAAGCCAATTAAATAATATCAAATCCCCCCGAGATTTTAGGGGGATTTGATGTAATATGGAGTGGAATATATGAAAATAGAACACAATTCAAGATTATCAATATACAGAACACCATTCGGAGCAGTTACCTCGGGAACGAAAGTAAAGTTAAGACTTGGTATTTGTGATGGTGGAATTCCTGAGTCTATAAGGGTTATTTATAGATTTAAAGATATGAAAGAGCATTTAAATATGTCTTATATATATGAGGTAGGGGAATGTTGTATATATGAGGCAGAGTTAACTATGCCTAATGATGTTGGGAATTTGTGGTACTATTTTGAAATTGTGAATTCAAATGGCAGAATTTATTATGCAAATAACTCAAGAAGACTTGGAGGTATAGGAGAAATCTGCAATAGTGTTCCAGAAAATTTATATCAGATAACAGTGTATTCGCCTGACTTTAAAACACCTGATTGGTTCAAAAATTCAGTTGTTTATCAAATTTTTCCTGATAGATTTTATAAGGAAAATGAAGAATTTTTGAGTGAGAGACAGGATATAATTAAGAGAAATTGGGGAGAAGTGCCTTTTTATAAAGCAGAACAATTTGGTGGAGAATATCTTGCAAATGATTTTTTTGGAGGGAATATAAAAGGTATAATTAAAAAACTTCCATTTCTTTGTGAGCTTGGGATAAATGCAATATATCTTAATCCGGTTTTTAAAGCATATTCAAATCATAAGTATGATACCGGAAACTATATGGAAATTGACTCTTCCTTTGGAACAAATGAAGAGTTTGGTTTGTTGTGTCAAAAAGCAGAAGAATTAGGTATAAGAATAATACTTGATGGGGTTTTTAATCACACAGGAAGCAATAGTATTTATTTTAATAAAAATGGTGAGTATGAGGAAGTTGGCGCATATCAGTCAAAAGAGTCAGAATACTATGATTGGTATAATTTTATAGAATGGCCTGATGATTATCAATCTTGGTGGGGTATAAAGACCTTGCCTGGTGTTAATGAAAGTTCTAAAAGTTATAGAGATTATATTTTAAATAATGAAAATTCGGTTGTGAAGCATTGGTTAAAAGAAGGTGCAAGTGGGTGGAGATTAGATGTTGTTGATGAGCTTCCCGGATTTTTTGTTAAGGAATTGAGAAAGGCTGTTAAAAGTGTTAATGAGGATGCAGTTATAATCGGAGAGGTCTGGGAGGATGCTTCGAATAAATGCAGTTATGGGGAAGAAAGAGAATATTTTCTTGGGTATGAACTTGATTCTGTTATGAATTATCCACTGCGTTCTGCTTTGATAGATATTGCCAAAGGAAATATTAATGCAGAGGAATTCGATATGCGAATAATGAGCATAAAAGAAAATTATCCGATGCCTGCATATTATTCCTTGTTGAATTTTTTATCTACTCACGATGTTGAAAGAATTGTCACTGTATTATCATCTGCTCCTGATAAAAATACTGTTAGTAAAGATTTTATGGCAGAATTCAAGTTATCTTGTGAAGAGTATCAAACTGCAATAAAAAAAGTAAAGCAAGTAATTGCAAATCTTATGCTGATGCCTGGTGTGCCATGTATATATTATGGTGACGAAATTGGTATGCAAGGATATGCAGATCCGTTTTGCAGGCAGTGTTATGATTGGGAAAATGGCAATAAAGATATGATGAACTGGTATAAGACTATCATTTCACTTCGAAGGAGTGCCAA
>JAFXBO010000195.1 GCA_017521775.1 Clostridia bacterium
AAGTTTACTTTAAAATTCTCATCAAAGTTTTTCATCGCATCAATTACAGTATCAGGCTTCAAATTATATTCATTTCCTGCATCAAGACGCATTGAAAATGTCACAATATCATCTTCTATTTCAAGCTGTTTAATAAAGTGAATATGAGGCTTTATATCTGCCTCCTTGATTCCACTCTTACTTTTTTTCATAACAAGAATTTTATCACTTGATAAAAACTTTTCGATGTCAAATATTATATTATCCTCAATCTCGCATTTACAAACATAATCTGCCCTATTAATAGCAGAAAAGTCAATTTTAGCATCTTTACAATTTTTGACACCAATTATACTAAATCCATCAGGAAGGACAGAATTAAGCGCATTTTTGACCTCATTTTCGCTATAATCCTCTTCAAACCCGATTCTCATAAGTTCACAATCAGATGTTACCCCAACAGATAACGGCAGAGCTACTGCCATTTGAGGATGTGGATTGAAACCTTGAGAATAGAGCATAGGAAGGTCAGCTCTTCTTACTGCCCTCTGAATAAACTTAATGAAATCGAGATGAGATATATATTTAACCTCTTCGCCTCTTGAATATTTAATTATATAATTACTCATAACACACACCTGTCCCAAAAGAGTTTGCACCACATCCGGCACATTTTTCCCGACAGTTCGGAGTTGTTTGGGCTTTCTTAGCTTTTTCGTATTCATTAATGAAGAATTTTTTTGTTACCCCAACATCAATGTGGTCCCAAGGAAGAACCTCATCAATATTTCTTTCTCTTAAATAAAAGTCAGGATTTATTCCACATTCTTCAAAGCTCTGCATCCACTTGTCGAATTTGAAGTGGTCATTCCAGCCATCAAAACGGCAACCATTACTAACTGCCTTTATAATTACATCAATCAACCTTCTGTCACCTCTTGCAAAAACACCTTCAAGATAGCTTGTCCTGTTATCGTGCCAGCTATATCTTATCCTTTTTGACTTGATTGATGACTTTAAGTGGTTTTGTTTTTCAACAATTTCTTCTCTTGTGTCCTGCTTACACCACTGGAATGCTGTGAATGGTTTTGGAATAAAGCTTGATGTACTTACAGTTATGTTGATGTTCTTTGCTCTTTCTTCCTTAGGAATCTCAAAATACTTATCAAGAACCTGTTGCGATAAATCTGCTATTCCCTCGACATCTTCATAGGTTTCTGTTGGTAAGCCTATCATAAAATACAACTTAACATTTGTCCATCCACCTTTAAAAAGCATTGCAGTTGATTTTAAAATATTTTCTTCTGTTATATTTTTGTTAATTACATCTCTTAATCTTTGTGTTCCTGCCTCCGGAGCAAAAGTTATTCCTGATTTTCTTACCTTTTGAACTTTTTTCATCAATTCTAATGAAAAATTATCAATTCTTAAGGATGGTAATGAAAGACCTATTTTCTTCCTTTCAGTTATATCTATAAGCTCATCTGTCAACTCTTTAAGACCTGTGTAATCGCTTGAACTCAATGAAGAAAGAGATATTTCATCATAACCACTCGTATCAAGCAGTCTATTTGCAAGGCAAGTAAGAGTTTCAACCTTTCTTTCTCTCACAGGCCTGTAAATATATCCTGCCTGACAAAATCTGCAGCCTCTTATACATCCTCTGAAAATTTCAAGCATAACTCTGTCGTGAACAATATCTCCATACGGAACAATGACTTTATCAGGAGTTGGCGCAGAGTCAAAATCATTCATAATTCTTTTTCTGATTTTTTCCTTTGCGTTAGGATTATTAGGAACTATACTATTGACAGTTCCATCGTCATTATATAAAACATCATAAAAGGACGGAACATATATTCCCTCAATTTTTGCTATTTCCTCAAGGTATGATTTTCTTGTCCTGTTCTTGTGTTTTTTCCATTCTTTATAAACATCTATTATCTCGCATATTATTTCTTCACCCTCTCCGAGCATAAAGAAATCAATTGCATCTGCAATAGGCTCTGCATTATATGCACAAGGACCTCCTGCACAAACAAATGGTTCATCAAGACTTCTATCCTTAGAAAGTAAAGATACTTTTGCAAGTGATAACATATTAATAACATTTGAATAGCTTAATTCGTATTGAAGAGTGAATCCAAGCATATCAAACTCTCTTACATCATCCCCCGATTCCAATGCAAAAAGACCAATATCACGGCTTCTCATTTCTTCTTCCATATCAACCCAAGGTGCAAAAACTCTTTCGCAATAAGTATCTTCACGGAGATTTAAAACGTGATACAGAATTTTTAACCCCAAATGTGACATTGCAATCTCATAAACATCAGGAAAACAAAAGCCAAATCGAACATCTACATCCTGAGGATTTTTTATGCACATATTTAGTTCCTGACCTGTATATCTTGTAGGCTTTTCAACCTTTTTTAAAATCTTTTCCTTTTCATTAAATGGCATATATATTTTATTTCCTTTTCTCTGTAATTATAATGAATTCAGTATATCACTATCTTAAATAAAAGTCAATTAATATTTAAATTCTTTTATACGAAACTCTTGACAATTTAAATAATATATGGATAACCACTAATAACCCAACCAATTGGAGGAGCAATACTTTTGAGAATTATTTTACTAACGTTGATGAATATATCATGAACATTGATACAAATCGTCAACAGAAAATGATTACAATTAGGGGAGAAGATAAAATAGTCCCATTTGAAAATTATTTAAATTGCATA
>JAFXBO010000196.1 GCA_017521775.1 Clostridia bacterium
GAAGGAAGCTTAGCTGATGCTGATGCTTATGAAGCAGCAAGAGATGCAGCAATGCAGATTGCAGCTATTAATCCTTTATATTTGTCACAAGAGGTTGTGCCTGCTGAAGATATTGAAAAGGAAAAGCACATCATCATTGCACAAATCAAGGAAGATCCTAAGAACGCTAATAAGCCTGATGCAATCATTGAAAAGATGGTTGGCGGAAAGATTAACAAGTTCTACGAGCAAAACTGCTTGTTACAACAAGAATTTGTTAAGAATGGCGATTTCAAGGTTGAAGCATACCTTGCATCAAAGGGTGTTAAGCTTGTTAACTATGTAAGATTTGAAAAGGGCGAAGGTCTTGCTAAGAAAGAAGAAAACTTTGCTGACGAAGTAGCAAGCATGATTAAATAATCAATTTAAATTTTAGGGAGTTGCATATGCAACTCCTTTTTTTGTATAAATTCATTTAAAATTGGCAAAAATATGTGCAAATATGAAATATGAAAGGAAATTGTTATGAGAAAGTTTATAACTTTATTACTGGTATTTTCATTTATATTCCAATCCAATGTGTTTGCATTATCCAAACGAGGCTCAAGAGGCACAGAAGTAAGAAACATACAGTCAAGATTAAGTAAATGGGGATATAACCCAGGCGCAGTTGACGGAATTTATGGAGCAAAAACAGAAGCAGCAGTGAAAAGATTTCAAAGGAAAAATGGACTCACACCTGATGGAATTGCAGGTCCTGCGACACTCGCAAAAATTGGTCTGCCAACGGGTGGCTCGTCATCATCATATCAGTCAAATGTTAATTTGTTGGCAAGAGTTATAAGTGGAGAGGCAAGAGGTGAAAGCTACACTGGAATGGTTGCAATTGCAGCAGTGGTGTTAAACAGAGTCGACCATTCGTCATTCCCCGGAACAATTGCAGGGGTAATATATCAACCGGGAGCATTCACTGCAGTAACAGACGGCCAAATTCATGTTGCACCATCACAAGCGTGCTATAATGCAGCAAGAGATGCCCTAAACGGATGGGACCCGACTTATGGCGCAATATATTACTATAACCCTGCCACAGCAACGAATAGCTGGATAAGAACAAGAAGAGTGATAACAACAATAGGAAGACATGTTTTCTGCGCATAAAAAAAGTGCCTTATGGCACTTTTTTATATTTTAGAAATCTTTTTAAGAGATGGCATATATTTTAGCAGTATAGATATACCTGATATTTGTAAAACCATATTTAATATTGACGATGGTATTCGTGTTATCAAAACCTGAGAAAATGTTGTATTTGTTAAATCCATTAAAATAAATGACATAACTCCAAGGCTTAAAATTAAAGTATTTATGAGAATACACACAAAAACCTTAATCATATTTTTCTTATTTAATTCATTTGCCTTATGGAAGAATATACCATATGACAGACCATAAAGAAATTCAACAAGTCCGATTTGAATTAAATAAGGTCCTGAACCAGGGTTTATGAGATAGGCAAGAGCATCTGACAAAATCCCACACATACCACCCCATAATGGTCCGAAAAATACTGCTGAAACAAATGTTGGCAGGAACTTAAAAGATATTTTTATAGTTGCACCAATTCTTATTGCAGCAGAGCCTAAAACAAATGCAATAGCAATAAGCATTGCCATAGTACATATTCTTTTTGTGTTATTCATAATAAAAATCCTTTCTGCAAATATACTGCAAAAAGGATAAAAATATTCTGATTGCAGCAACGGAATGCGAAACCAACACCGCAAGCATTTGCTTTTCGTAGCAAGGACAACTTCCCGTTCCTTGCTCACTTAACGCGTCAATTTCTACTTTGCTAAAAAATATGTTAACATATTCAGGTTAAAATGTCAATATAAAAATAATTTATATTGATAAATGATAAAGAATGTGTTATAATGAATTAACAAGTGAAGTTTTGACTTTTGGCAATGTTGTAAGCTGAACTTCGCTTTTGAAAATTATGAAGACTAAAAACAAACGAAAATGGCATAAAGGGTGAAAGGATGTTTTGAAATGAAAATTACAGTATGTATTGGTAGTTCCTGTCATATTAAAGGTGCTCGCCAGGTCGTTCAGAAACTACAGGATTTAATCGTAGAAAATTGCATTGGCGACAATGTGGAACTTGGTGGCACATTTTGCATGGGAAAATGCCAGATGGGCGTTTGTGTAGCTGTGGATGATTGCATTCACTCGGTTACTCCCGAAACAGTTGATGAATTTTTCAGAAATGAAATTTTAGCAAGTGTGTGAGGGTAGTATGGTTATTCAAATTTGTGTTGGTAGTTCTTGCCATTTAAAGAGTTCACCTGAAATTGTTGAATTAATTACCAAAGCAATCAAGGAACATAATCTTGAAGATAAAATTACACTTGCAGGCAGATTTTGCACAGGCAAGTGCAACAGATTGGGTGTAACTGTTCAGGTAGACGATGAAGTTCATATTGGCATAACCCGTGAGAATTTTAAGGATTTTTTTGAGAGCAAAGTGCTTTCAGCATTGGAAAACGAGGGGAGGGGAGCGTAATGCCAAACTGTTTAACATTAAAAAAATCAAATTGTAAAAATTGTTATAAGTGCATTCGTCATTGCCCCGTCAAAGCAATTCGTTTTTCCGGCAATCAGGCACATATTATCGGGAATGAATGTATTTTGTGCGGACAGTGTTTTGTTGTATGTCCTCAAAATGCAAAACAGATTGTGGACGAAACTGAAAAAGCAAAAGTATTGCTGCAAAGCGGTGAACCAGTTGTCGTAAGTCTGGCACCATCGTTTGTTGCCAACTATGAAGGTGTTGGAATAACTTCGATGCGTGATGCACTTCAAAAACTTGGATTTTATGAAGTTGAAGAAACCGCCATCGGTGCAACAATAGTAAAAAAAGAATACGAGAGAATGCTTCGCGAGGACGAGCGTGACATTGTCATTTCTTCCTGCTGTCATTCTGTTAACCTTCTTATACAAAAATACTTTCCAGCAGGGCTTGAATATCTGGCAGATGTTGTTTCTCCTATGCAAGCACATTGCCTGGATATAAAAAAGAGATTTCCAAAAGCAAAGACCGTGTTTATCGGACCTTGTGTGGCTAAAAAAGACGAAGCCGAACATTATGAAGGAATTGTTGATGCAGTTCTGACTTTTGAGGAACTCACTAATTGGTTAAAAGAGGAGAATATTGAACTGAAAACAGATATGGATTCCAATGAGGAAAGCCGTGCGAGATTTTTCCCCACAACAGGCGGAATTCTGAAAACAATGGAGCCCAATATTTCAGGATATACATATATGGCACTTGATGGGATTGAAAACTGTATTGATGCTTTAAAAGATATAGAAAGCGGCAAAATTCATAAGTGCTTTATTGAAATGTCGGCATGTAGCGGAAGTTGTATTGGCGGACCGGTTATGGAGAAATATCACCGCACAGCGCCCATAAAAGATTTCATTACCATAGCAAATTATGCAGGGGATAAGGACTTTGATGTGGTTCAACCTGAAATTATGGAACTGAAAAAGCAGTTTTCTTATATAGAACACAGACTGCAGACTCCGTCAGAAACAGAAATTTACAATGTTCTGCGTCAGATGGGCAAATTCAAGCCATCTGATGAACTCAACTGTGGTTCCTGCGGGTACAATACCTGTCGCGAAAAAGCCATTGCAATTTGTCAGGGCAAAGCAGAAATTTCAATGTGCTTGCCATTCCTCAAGGATAAAGCGGAAAGCTTTTCTGATACCATAGTTAAGAATACGCCCAATGGCCTTATTGTTCTTAACGAAGAATTGGAAGTGCAGCAGATAAATGAAGCGGCAAGAAATATAATGAATATCAGGTCGAGTGCAGATGTGCTTGGCGATCTGGTTGTTCGCATTATGGATCCGAGAGATTTCATAGAGGTGAAAAACACAGGCCGAGATATAAGAAACAAAAAAGTATATCTTGCTGAATACAAGCGATATGTAGAACAGTCTGTTGTATATGACAGAGATTCACATCTTCTCATTGGTATTATGCGTGACATTACTGATGAGCAAAGTGCACGCGAAAAGAAGGAAAGCATAAGCCGTCAGACTGTTGAGGTTGCTGATAAAGTTGTTGACAAGCAGATGCGTATTGTTCAGGAAATTGCATCACTTCTTGGTGAAACAGCAGCAGAAACAAAAATTGCTCTTGCAAAATTAAAGGAGTCAATACAAGATGAATGATTTATGTGCAGATATCGGCTGGAAAAGTATCAACCATTACGGTGAACAGCTCTGTGGAGATCATGTTGAGATTGTAGAGCAAATGGAAAATTCAACAGTTATAGTTCTTGCAGATGGGCTTGGGAGTGGTGTAAAAGCAAGTATATTATCCACTCTTACATCAAAAATCATTTCAACTATGATGGCGGCAGGGCTTCCCATTGAAGAATGTGTTTCAACTATTGCAGCAACACTTCCAGTTTGCTCAGTTCGTGGAGTTGCATATTCGACATTTACCATTATGCATCTTATCAACAACGAAACCGCTGAAATTATACAGTATGATAATCCACATGCTATTGTTCTCCGTGACAACAAAAACTATGATTATCCCAAAACAGAAATGAATATTGATGGAAAGAAAATATACAAGTCCACTATTCGTTTGCAGGAGGGAGATATTTTCATAGCTATGAGTGATGGTTGCCCCCATGCAGGAATTGGTATAGCATACAACTTCGGCTGGAATCGTGAAGATATAATTGAATTTATGGAAACAATGTCGGTGAGTGGTCTCACTGCAAAAAATCTTTCTACGCTCCTTGTAGATGAGGTTTATAGGCTCTATGGACAAAAACCAGGTGATGATGCAACTGCCTGCATAGTTAAAATCAGAAAAAGAGAGCCGATGAATATCCTTTTCGGTCCACCTTTCAATCGAGATGATTGCGACAGAATGATGTCTCTTTTCTTCTCAAAAGAAGGAAAGCATATCATCTGTGGCGGAACAACATCTTCAATTGCGGCAAAATATTTGAGAAAACCACTCCAGGCAACACTTAACTTTGAGAAATCGGATGTTCCTCCAATTGCAAAGCTTGAAGGTGTTGATCTGGTGACGGAGGGTGTTATCACAGTGAACAGGGTTTTGGAATATGCTAATGACTATTTGGGCAAAAACGAAATGTATGAGCACTGGAACTACAGCCGAGACGGTGCATCGCTTATTTGTCAGCTTCTTTTTGAAGAAGCAACCGATATAAATTTCTATGTTGGTCGTGCCATAAATCCGGCACATCAAAACCCTGATTTGCCAATAAACTTCAGCATTAAAATGAATTTGGTTGAGCAACTTTCAAAGTGTCTAAAAATGATGGGAAAAAGAATTAAAGTGAGTTATTTTTAAGGAGTTTTAGTTATGAGAAAATTTGATACTAAAGTTCAGTATTTGAAATATAAAGTGCTGAGAGAGGTTGCAAGAGAGGCCTGGAATGATACGCTTCTTGAAAAGGTATTGGAAATACCAACAACAATTGTTCCAGGAAAGACTTCAACAATGCGCTGCTGTGTTTATAAGGAACGAGCAATTCTTTCAGAACGTGTCAAAATTGCAATGGGTGGTGACAAGGAAAACCCCAACGTGATTGAAGTTATTGATATTGCTTGTGACGAATGTCCGGCAGCAGGTTATGAAGTAACCGATTCCTGCAGAGGATGCCTTGCTCACAGATGTGAGGATGTGTGCAAGCGTGGTGCAATTTCTTTTGACCGTAACCATGTGGCACATATTGACAAGTCAAAATGCGTTGAATGTGGTCAGTGTGCAAAGGTTTGTCCTTATTCAGCTATAGTAAACCGCAGACGCCCTTGCCAGAATGCCTGCAAAATCAAAGCTATTTCTATCAACGAGGATAATGCTGCTACAATTGACAACAGCAAATGTACTGCTTGTGGGGCTTGTGTTTATCAGTGCCCGTTCGGTGCGATTATGGACAAATCTTATATACTCGATGTAGTTGACCTCATCAAGAAAAGCGACAATAACAAAAAATATAAGGTTTATGCTATGGTGGCTCCGTCTATTTCAAGTCAGTTCACTTATGCAAAGCTTGGGCAGGTGATTAAGGGCTTGAAAGATCTTGGTTTCTTCACTGTTGTTGAAGCGGCGCTTGGGGCCGATATGGTTGCGCAAAGTGAATCAAGAGAACTCAGTGAAAAAGGATTTTTGACAAGCTCATGTTGTCCTGCGTTTGTAACCTATGTAAAATCAGCATTCCCTGATTTGGAGCAATATATTTCACATAATCTTTCTCCAATGGCAATTCTTGCAAAATATATCAAGGATACAGATTCGAGTGCAAAGGTTGTGTTTATTGGTCCATGTACTGCAAAAAAGGCAGAGGCGCAGCTTGAAGAGGTTAAGCCTTATGTGGATGCTGTTATGACATTTGAGGAACTTCAGGCACTATTTGACAGCAAGGATGTTGATATTACAACTCTCGAAGAACATGTCCTGGATAATGCATCTTATTTCGGAAGAATATTTGCACGCTCAGGAGGCCTTTCCGATGCAGTTGCACAAGGATTAAAGGAGCAGAATATTGATTTTGATTTAGAAGCAATTTCGTGTGATGGAATTGAAGAATGCAAAATGGCACTCCTCAAAAAGAATAAGAATGTTTTAGATGCTAACTTCATTGAAGGTATGGCTTGCAGTGGTGGTTGTATCGGTGGCGCAGGATGTCTAACACACGGTGAAAAGAACAAAGCTGAAGTTGATAAATATGGTAGAGAAGCTTTTGAAAAAACAATTTTAGATGCTGTTTCAGTATTAAAATAACCAAAATATATATAATATAAAAAATAGTATGTGTGAAATGGCAAACAGATATGTACTATTGAAATTGGTGACGGCTCTTCGATAGATACAGCGAAGGTAAAATGCTATTATTCTCCCAACAGTTATGGAATATAATGCTCCCACAATGGGAGAAAAGTACAGAGATATTACAAGGGCAATGGGCGTTGAAAAGGTAGATGAGATTAGCTATAAAAATGCAAGAAAAGCTGCATTCATAAATCTAAAATATTTATAATCTATCTGTAAAGGAAAAAGAGAATGAAAAGGCTTGTTATAGGTATTTTGGCACATGTTGATTCTGGTAAAACAACGCTTTCTGAGGCGTTGTTGTTTGGTGCTGGAGAAATTCAAAGTCTTGGCAGGGTTGACCATAAGGATGCATTTTTGGATACTGATGAGATTGAGAGAGACAGGGGAATAACTATCTTTTCAAAACAGGCAGTTATTAATTTAAATAATACGAAAATAACCCTTTTAGATACACCAGGTCACGTCGATTTTTCAGCAGAAACAGAAAGAACATTGAATGTTTTAGATTATGCTATTTTGGTGATAAGCGGAACAGACGGAGTGCAAAGTCATACACAAACACTCTGGAAATTGTTAGAGCATTACAATGTTCCAACCTTCATTTTCATAAACAAAATGGATATATCGGAGAGTGACACTGTTTCATTAATAGATAACCTGAAAGAAAAATTAAGTGACTCTTGTGTTGATTTTTCCAATAAGAATAAATATTTTTATGAAAACATTTCTATTCTTGATGAAAAATTACTTGACGAATATATGGAAAATGAAAGTGTCGGAGAAAATTCAATAAAAGACGCAATTTTAAAAAGAAAGATATTTCCTTGTTATTTTGGCTCAGCTCTTAAAAATGATGGAGTTCTTGAATTTTTAAATGAACTCTCTATATACACTAAACAAAAACAAACAGTCGAAGAGTTTGGTGCAAGAGTTTATAAAATAGGAAATGACGATAAAGCTCAAAGGCTGACATATATGAAAATAACAAGTGGAAGCCTTAAGGTAAAAACACAGTTATCCAATCAAAAGGTAAATGAAATAAGGATATATTCAGGAGAAAAATATGTAAATGTTCAGGAAGCCTGTCAGGGAGATGTGTGTGCAGTAACAGGCTTAACCTTTTTAGAATGTGGAGACGGAATTGGAATTGAGAAAAATTCAGGGGAGCTGATTACAGAGCCTATATTTTCGTATAATGTTAAATTGCCTAAGGATACAGATGTTCACACCGCATTGGGTATTTTTAAAAAGCTTGAAGAAGAGGAAACAAAGCTCCATATTCTATGGAATGAATATACACAACAGATAACTGTTGAATTGATGGGAGAAATTCAGTTAGAGGTCTTAAAAAGAATTTTGTCTGACAGATTTTCATTAAATGTTGAATTTGAACACGGGAGCGTAATATACAAAGAAACAATAAAAAACAAAGTACTTGGAGTCGGACATTATGAGCCTTTGAAACATTATGCTGAAGTTCATTTGATGATTGAACCAGGGGAAAAGGGCTCGGGGTTAGTGTTTAAAACTAAATGCAGTGAGGATGTTTTAGAGAGAAACTGGCAACGACTTATTATGACGCATCTTGAGGAAAAAACACATATAGGTGTTTTATGTGGTATGCCAATAACTGATGTTGTGATTACATTGGTTAATGGAAGAGCACACCAAAAACATACTGAGGGTGGAGATTTCAGACAAGCAACATACAGGGCAGTAAGACAAGGATTAAGACAGGCAGAGAGTGTTTTATTAGAGCCATGGTACTCGTTTGAAATTTTAGTCCCTATGGAAAATACAGGCAGAGCAATGACAGACCTTCAAAGAATGGGGGCAACTTTTGATGCACCTGAAACTGTCGGAGAGATGTCAAAGCTTTGCGGAAGTGCGCCGATTAAGGAAATAAGGGAATATCAAAAGGATATAACGCTTTATACTCACGGATTAGGAACAATTAATTGTTTCTTTAAAGGGTATGAGCCTTGTGCTAATCAGGAGCAGATAATAAAGGAATTTAACTATAATTGTGACGCCGATATTGAAAATACTGCAGATTCTGTTTTCTGTTCACATGGAAGTGGATTTTTAGTTAAATGGAACGAAGTTTTTGACTATATGCATCTTGAAAAAATTGAGATGTTTAAGGAAAAGGAGTTAATCGAGCCAAAGGTAAGAAGAGCAAGTGAAATGATTGCTGATGAGGCTGAATTATTAAAGATTTTTGAGCGTACCTACGGAAAAATTCAAAGAAAATCGGAAGGGATTATAAGAACTCAAAAGGAAAAACCTGAATATAAAGTAAAACCAATAAAAATACTTCCTCAATATCTTTTAATAGATGGATATAATATCATTTTTGCGTGGGATGAATTAAAAGAGGTGGCGAAGGAGAGCCTTGAAGATGCAAGATTACTTTTGATAAATAAGATTGCTAACTATCAGGCAATGAAACAGAATAATGTAATTATAGTTTTTGATGCATATAAGGTTAAAGGCGAATACAGGGAAATAGAGAGCATATATGGAATTAAGGTGGTGTATACGAAAGAGGCTGAAACTGCTGACTCATATATCGAAAAAACAACAGAAAAACTGGTAAAAAACTATCGTGTAAGAGTTGCCACATCGGATAATCTTGTTCAGATGATTATATTCGGAACAGGAGCAGAAAGAGTATCTGCTAAAGAATTTTATGATGAAGTATCAAAATGTGAAGAGGAATTAAGAGAACTAATAAAAAAGAATAATACAAAATAAAAAGTCCCCGTAGGCCGAATGCCTATAGGGGACTTTCTTTTGTGATTATATATAATCAGCACAGTACCGGCTGGAGTTGTTTTCTTTCTAATGCCATTTCGATGGTTTCTTTTATTTTTGACATATCAGCAACGAGTGAGTTAGGTTTATTCACACAATCATCTTGCCCAAACGGAACAAAATAGATATTTTTAGAATTCATAAGAGCACCGATATTTTTTGCGGCATTTCCCAAACCATCATTTGTTGAAATTGCAATGACAATAGGCTTATCATTTCTAAGATGAGCCTTTGCAGCCATTGTTACAGAGCTGTCTGCAATTCCGTTAGCTAATTTTGCAAGAGAATTCCCTGTGCAGGGAGCAATTAAAAGGATATCAAGATACCCTTTTGGTCCGATTGGTTCGGCCTCTTTAACAGATTTAATAATATCCTTTCCTGTCATATCTTTTATCCTTTTTTGAAAATCAACGGCTTTACCAAACCGAGTGTCAGTTGTGAATGAAGTTTCACTCATAATGGGGTATATTTGAGCGTTGGTTTTACAAAGTGATTCTAATTCCTTTAGAATTTTCTCAAAGGTACAAAATGAGCCACATATTGCAAAACCAATTTTTTTACCATCTAAATCCAAATTCTACACCCCCTCTTCGTGCAAAATATTAAGGATTGTTTCTTTTATGATTTTGCCTGACGAAATCGGAGCACACTTTCCAGGTAAACTTAGAGCCCAGATAACCTTTAAGCCCAAATCCTGAGCCTTTTCAAAATCAACACCACCGGGCTTTGATGCTAAATCAATAACCACACAATCAGGGCTTATTGTTTTTAATATCTCCTCATCAAGAATAAGCGCAGGAGCAGTGTTGAAAATTAAATCAAAATTATTTGCAACTGTTTTTAAATTATCGTTATGTACGGATTTATATCCGTTCACATCAATCCATGCCAGATCAGAGTATTTTCTGGCAGAAACACAAACATTTGCACCAAGAGATTTTAAAAGGGCAGAAAGAACTTTTCCGATTCTGCCGTATCCGATTACAAGACAATTACTGTCCTTTAGTGTTATCGGAGTTTCCTCCATAGCAATTTCTATTGCCCCTTCAGCAGTAGGAACTGCATTTTTTATCATTAATTCTTCGCGATTATAATAATCTATGCATTTATTATTCTTGAAAACTTTTATAACTTCTTTGGAAATTCTTCCGCCAAGAATAAGTGCACCCTTTTTGATTTTTTCTGATAACACACTTAATTTTATTGGTTTTTCTTCAAAAGGTGCATTTAAAGTTTTAAAATCAAGTGTTACAGGCATTGGTAATATTATTATATCGCTTTCACAAACATCATTTATATCATTAGTGGTTTTATATTTTGATGACATAGAGTTTTCGCCAAAGCCTATGACATTGACATCATATCCGTCTTTTGCCATAAGTTCGGCAAGCGTCAGCTGTCTTAAATCTCCACCTATAACAGATACTCTACACACTAAAATCCTTCCTTTCATAAGAGATTTACTCTTTATAACATTATATGCAATACGCTTGCTTTGGTTATAAAAATTATTGACTTTATAATAAAAAAGAATTATACTAAATATGAAATTTACACATAGGAAAGTGGATATGAGAGAGATAGAATTAAGAATTGATAAGGACCTGACGGGAAAAACTGTTAAAGAAATACTCTTTAATAAGTTATTTTTGGCA
>JAFXBO010000197.1 GCA_017521775.1 Clostridia bacterium
CAGGTGATAAAACAAAGTATGCATCAAGAATTCTTGATATAGTTGCACCTATTGGAAAAGGTCAGAGAGGAATGATTGTTGCACCACCAAAAGCAGGCAAGACAACATTGATAAAACAGATTGCTCAGTCAATCACAAAAAATCATCCTGATATAAAGCTTATTGTGTTGTTAATTGATGAAAGACCTGAAGAGGTTACGGATATAAAGCGTTCTATTGATGGTGATGTTATATATTCAACATTTGACCAGACACCAGAAAATCATACAAAGGTTGCAGAAATGGTTATGGAAAGAGCGCAAAGATTGGTTGAACAGAAAAAGGATGTTGTGATTTTGTTAGACTCAATAACAAGACTTGCAAGAGCGTATAACCTTACTGTGACACCTACAGGAAGAACTTTATCGGGAGGTCTTGACCCTGATGCATTAATAAAACCTAAAAAGTTTTTCGGAACTGCCAGAAAAATTGAAGAGGGTGGAAGTCTTACAATTCTTGCAACTGCGCTTGTTGAAACAGGAAGCAGAATGGATGATGTTATCTTTGAGGAATTCAAAGGTACAGGAAATATGGAATTAAAGCTTGACAGGACCCTGCAGGAAAGACGGATTTTCCCTGCTATTGATATCTTAAAATCAGGAACAAGAAGAGAAGAAGCTCTTTTGTCGGCAGATGAAATGGAGGCTTCCTGGAAGTTAAGACGACAGTTTGATAAACTCTCTCCTGCTGAGGCAATGCAGGGAGTTTTGAATTTGATGAAAAATAGCAACGATAACAAAGAATTTATAAATATTGTTTTAAAAAAATGAATATATAGTTAATATTCTGTAAATATTAGTAATTTTTGTTGAACGATGTTGTAAATAGTAATATAATTGGATTATCAGATGGATTGGAGTATTTATGATTTATAATAATATTTTAGAAGCAATAGGACACACTCCTGTTATAAAATTAAATAATATGGTTGATAGTGAAAGTGCAGATATCTTAGTGAAATTTGAGGGAATGAATGTTGGTGGTTCGATAAAAACAAGAACTGCTTATAATATGATAAACGATGCAATAAAGGCAGGTAAGATAACAAAGGACACAATCATTGTTGAACCGACAAGCGGGAATCAGGGAATAGGTCTTGCTCTTTGTGGTGCAGTTATGGGTATTAAAACTGTTATTATTATGCCTGACTCAGTTAGTGAAGAAAGAAGAAAACTCGTTCGTCACTATGGTGCTGAGGTTATACTGATTCACGATGTGGGAAATATTGGAGATTGTATAAATGAGTGCTTGAAAACTGCAATGAAAATGGCAGAGGAAAATGAAAATGTTTTTGTTCCACAGCAGTTTGAAAATCCATCAAATCCAATTGTACATAAGCATCACACAGGTGTTGAAATATTAGAACAGGTTGCAGGACCAATTCACGGTTTTTGTTCTGGTATTGGAACAGGTGGAACGATTAGTGGTATAGGAGAAGTATTAAGAGCACAGAATCCTGATATCGAGATTTGGGCAGTAGAGCCTGAGAATGCTGCCATTCTTGCAGGTGGTTCAATAGGGACACATATTCAAATGGGTATAGGTGATGGACTTATTCCAAAGGTATTAAATCAGAATATTTATAATGATATTTGTATAATTACTGATGAAGAAGCTTTAAAAACCTCTTGTGAGCTTGCAAAAAAAGAGGGGATAATGTGTGGAATTTCAAGTGGAACAAATGTTGCGGCGGCAAAGAAGCTTGCAAAGAAGCTTGGAAAGGGAAAGACGGTTGTAACTGTTCTTCCTGATACGGCAGAAAGATACTTTTCAACTCCACTTTTTGAGAACGAATAATATATTTACGATATAAAAGGAGAAATGTCAAATGGCAGAAAAATACGGTGAGGTGCCAAAGAGATTTACAAGAAAATGGTGGGAATATTTTTGGGATTATTATAAAGTTCATACTATTGTTATTTTACTTATCCTTGTTTCTGTTATTTATACAGTTCATCACTTTATAACAGCTCCAGAATATGAATTTAACATTGCATATTCGGCTGAATCAAACATACCTCAAGGAGAGGAAGAATTATTTAGACAAAAACTTTCACAATTTGTTACCGATTCTGATGGTGACGGAAAGGACGGGGTTGCAATAATTCAGAATTCATTCATATCAGGAATGGAAGATGCTCAAATGGAGAGGATGATGATTACAAGAATGCAGCTTGAGATGACTGATGAGGATACAATCGTGTATATATTCAGTGAAGATAAGCTTGAATATATGATAGACTCTCCTGAGATGGAGGGAGCATTTCTTCCTGTTAACCAGTGGCTTAGTATAGATGTTGATGATGAAAAGCTGTACATGTGCAATGGCAATGCTTGTGCAGTAAGACTAAACGGCAGCAAAATGCTTGAGAATTATAATATCAACTCTGATAATCTGTATATCGGAGTAAGAAATCATAGTGAAGAATTATCTGATGAAATGAAAGAAAAAATCGCAGATGCAAAAAGAATTGCAAATGCGATTGTAGAATATTAATCACTGTTTTTGATATGGATATAGCCTGAGAGTTTTTCGATAGCTCTTACCGGTGCATCAATTGCAGTGCCCCATTCCATATCCTTGTTGCGATAATCAAATTTTAAGGTGAATTTATGTATATCCTCGTTGATACGCATAAGTTCATCTTTTTCTTTGTTGTAAATTATATTTAAAAAGTCAGCGGCATCGTTCTTTTTAAGATATTTTTGCGCATTTTCAAATAGAATTCCAAAATGATAAAGGCAAAAACCTTTTGAAGAAATGACTTTGTTCTTGAACTCTTTATCATGTGACCACATATAGAAAAATACTTCTATGTACCTTTTCATTGTTTTTTCAACCTTGTCGCATATTACACAGGATGAGTTGTTTTTATCAAACCAGTCATCAATTTTATTACTCTCTGAAGATTTTTTAAAAAGTCTTTTTTGGGATGGATTTTCAAATTCTTTTGACAGGGAGTCGAGGGATTTTGAAATTTCCTCCATATGTGTTTCAAGTATGAGTGCAAGACTCAATTTATTCTGTTTTGAAAAAAGCATAGAATAGTGGTTTTTGCAAAAACCTTTCTCATTGGATTCGATTCGAAAATCAGGCTCCATCATAGCAGCTCCGAGAGTGTATTCAATGGCCTCTTCTTCCAATTTTTTTTCAAGAAAGCATAATGGACATTCACAATCAGTCTCATATGCTTCATTTAATGGTATTGTATATATTTTTTCTTTCATTAAATCATGTCCTTTCACGTAAAAGTATAACAAATTTTTTTGAAATAGTCAAA
>JAFXBO010000022.1 GCA_017521775.1 Clostridia bacterium
AAATTTGATACCGGTAAGTTTTAGTACTACTTGTCCTTTTGGTTTCAGCAATAAACATAGTGATGGCAATTATACAGTTTTTTCCCTTGCCCACACAAAGGATGTAAAATACTCTTGGGTGATAAGAAGTGCAAAGTTGGTTAGTGATACAGCAAAGGTTAATCTGTTAGAAGATAATTGTATAGGCATTTCGAGTGCTGTTGATACTACTGAGGAAAAGATTGAAGTTGAGATACTTTATACTATTCTCTATAATCCATCAGTAAACATTGCTTACCGTTTCAACATGGTATTGAATTTATATTAAAATGGAAACTCGTTGAGGAAATATCTCAACGAGTTTTAATTTTTCTTGGCTAAATAAAAACCTTGCGCTATGATTTGGATGATAAAATGGGAGAGGAGGACAATTCGTGAAGTTATGTGCTGATAGGCTAATGGCCATCGTCATTATTGATGCTTTCAAAGATGAAATGAAGAAACTCAGGGAATGGTATTTTTACAAGCCTGAGCATTCAGACTTTAATGCCTTTTACTATGAGTTTTTGGAAGCGGTTAATAAACCTCACACTTCGTTGGAAGAGCAGGTTGAAATCTGCTATGAGTATTACTCTAAGGCTGTGGACTATATGAATGTGTTCTATCCTGACAATCGGATGGATGTAGAGCTGTTGTCCTTTGATATGGATAATCCTTATTATCCTGATGTGATTGTGAACTTTAGGAGTCCTTTTGATAGAAAAAGGGTTGTGAGGAAAAGTGCATCCCGTAAAACTTCAGGAGGAAAGAAGCAAGGTCGGCCCAAGGGTTCAAAAAACAAGAAAACAAAATAGCAGAGCAAAAGCAGAGGACATTCAAATGTCCTCTGCTCTTATCTATTATTAGACGATAAATATATGCTATAATAATACAAACAGGAGTTTGACTAAGGAGATGCAGAATGAAAAATCAAGTGTGCTGCTTTACGGGGCATAGAGATATGAGAATGCCTGTGGGTGAGGTAAGAAGAAGGTTGAGTGATATTTTAGATTACCTCATTTCCAAAGGAGTTGTATATTATGGCTGTGGGGGCGCTTTGGGGTTTGATACTCAGGCAGCCTTAGAGGTCATAGAAAAAAGAAAACACAATCCTAAAGTTAAGCTGATTTTGGTCTTGCCTTGTAAAGACCAAGATAAAAAGTGGCGCCCAGAAGACCAGGCAACATATAGCTTTCTCAAAACACAAGCAAATAAAATAGTTTATATTTCAGAGGAATATACCTCGACCTGTATGCATGAGAGAAACAGGCACTTAGTAAATGAGAGCAGATACTGTGTGTCCTTTCTTCAAAGAAAAAATGGAGGGACCGCTTATACTTTTGAGTATGCAAGGCAAAGGGGTCTTATTATTTATAATCTTGCAGACAATAATTATATGGAACACATTCAGTTTGATAGACACCCTTAATTGAAGGTAATGGAGTAAGGATTCCTTACTCCATTTTTGTTTATCAAGTAAAATTCCTCAAAGACAAGGTTTGCTATACCTTGTCTTTTTCTTTGTCATTTCAAGGAAAAGTTATCTTGTTGTTATGTCAAGATATACCTATATCTATTTCAAAAAGAGGACAGAACACTTACCTATAAGGACATAAAAATGAAGTCGTAGACAGTAATTTGGACATAAAAAAGTAAATTGATATAGAAGAAAAAAGAGGAGGGTTTTTTATGATTACTTGCAGTTTTGATTCTGTCTTAAATAAATACAAGGCTTTTAGAAATGAGCATTATGAAGTCATTTCAGAACTCAATCAGATAAAAAAGGAAATTCGTTTTCTTAAGCAGTTTGGAGAGTTTGCAGATGTTCAAGTAATCCAGATGCTTTATCAGTCAGACAAAGATATTCCAGACATAGCAGAAATATTAGGCATTTCAGAATGTGAGGTCTACTTTTTGCTGTATCAGAATGGTGGAAAGGGTGATGCTTATGAAGACCTTGAGTTCTAAGAAAATCAGGCAGATGACATCAGACTTACAGGCTATTGAAATGGCATTGTCAGAGATAGTTACTGCTGATAAATTTGAACACTATTCTAATATTGCAATCAATCTTGCTTTGGAAATAGAGTCGATACAGGAGTGTGACCATTTATCTGAAAAAGTGAAAGCTATTCAGGATAAAGGGCAAACAGATACCCGTAAGGGACATCATCTTAGAAAGATGTATTCTTTGCTGGCACCTAAGGTTGGGTACTTGGTTCAGAAAGCAGAACAAGAGAATCCTCCAATGAAAGATGGTCTTTTTTATTCCTATGAGGATAAAGGGTTCAGGAATGCCAGTATTGAACGACTGGAGGCATTGAAATTGCAGTTGGAACTCTCCGTCCAGAAAGGGTTTTACCTAATGCAAACAAGCAAGACAAAGGTAAAAGCCCAAGAAGATATTCTTGTTATAGCAGCTCAAATCATCCAAGAGATTTCGTATGAAACAGATTTGGTGAGACAGATAGTTCTAAGATTTCAAGGGTTGAGAGAGTGTGAGAATCTTTCTTGTGTCACGGATAAGGAGGAAGCTGTTATTGCAGAATGTTATGTGCTGCTGTTGGAGAGCTTATTGAATTTGAATTACAGGTAAGAGAAAGGAGTGAATGGAATGGGAATGATAGTTTATGGTGAGAACGATAGAGAATTTGCTTTCCCAAAGCCTATTCCAAAGCCGGACTAT
>JAFXBO010000198.1 GCA_017521775.1 Clostridia bacterium
CAATACCCCCCAGGGGGGGCGAGTCTCGCACAAGGAAACCATTTATTAGGGTACCCCCCACCCATTTCAGGAAAAATAAAAATTTTTTCTGTAATATACTATATATATGGCCTGAACAATTTCCAAAAGCAAAGTTAATTCAGGAAAACGAAGAACAGGACTGTAAATGGTATAATGAAAAAATGCACACAGGGAATTAAATCCTTGTGTGCATTTCTGTTTTATTTGAAGTTGTCACAAATTTCTTTCTTTGCCTATTCCAGTGCCTGTCTGAGTTCCTCACTGACAGCAGTATTTAATGCCTTTTGGTATCTTTCCTTCTGAAGCCTCTCTTCATGTTGCTTCATAACATAGTTTTTCCAGGCATACTTTACCTCATGGTAACTAAAACCATCTCTTTCCATCCCATGATAATATTCTGGGACATGGTTATACATCTACCTTTCCAGCCAACCCTTTTGCATCTTCTCTCTCCTTTCTTTGCTATTGATAATAAATCTGGGTATTCTGCTTTCTGCTCAACCATCTCAGATTGCTGGCATGGTTGTTATCCTTATTGCAGTCAATGTGGTCAACAGTGTTGCTTTCCTCATTGGGCTTATCACAGAATGCAGTTGCCACAAGTCTGGACACCAGCAGTCTTTTTGATACCCCAAAGGGATTGGTCAGGGCAACCCTCCAATATCCATAGTTGTTGGGGAATGCAGTCAGCAGTCTGGTGTTCCTCTTTTTGAAAGATTTTACCCTTCCAAAGTTTGAAATCTGGTAGGAAGGGAAGCCCTGGACTTCTCTCCATTCTTCCCCTTCCAGGCTCTATATTTTATCCATTTTATTTCTCCTTCCTTGACAATTTCTTTCATAGAATAGTGAAAAACAAAATGGATGGATTATCAGTTTTTGACAAGGAAGATTCAAAAATTATTCCCATACATAATATCATGGGTCAGTTCCACAACTTCCTGAAAGAAGGGTTCCTCATCATCTTCCCAGGCACTAAACAGAAAAGTTTTACAGGTGTAATAGCAACAATGGTATTCATTCCACAAATCCTTCACTGCCAATTTAATGGAAAAGTTTTTTAATTCTTTGGCTGGGATTTTTGCTTTTTCTCCCTCAGCTCTATAGTAAGCAATCAATGCAGACCTTTTGGAAAAGTATGCTGTCATCTCTGCATCACCTTGCTGGATGGAGGTTCTGGTTTTTCTGCCATTCATTATTTCTGTTTTCCAGTAAGTTCTATCATCCACCTTGGCAATCAGTTCTTTATTCAGTAGTTTACTACACCAGTTTCTCAGGGTTCTGGCACACTCAGTTATACCATAATGGTTATATAGTTCTCTTGCCCTTTCTTCCCAGGGCATACTGGCAAAGCCCTCAATATCTTCAAAGGCAAAAATGAAGCAGGCAAAATGGAGTGGAACTATTTGAGTGCTTAATTTCAATCTTCTCAGGAGAATCTCTTTCAGTTTTGCCTCACTGCTTTCTGGCTTTTTGGTAATTGTTATATTTCTCTTTGGTGGAAACACAAAGTCATAGCCCCAGTCAGCCAGCTTCTCTTCAATGTTTCTCTTTCTATGACCTGAATCTTCATACCTGACTGAGGTTATCTCACACATTTCCTTTGGGGTGTATGTCCTCAATTCTAACTATTTCATATTCTCTCCTATATCTGCACTATACCCCCAAAGGTTTTCCTAACTTTATTATTTTATAATAAGGAAAACTTTTGGGGTTTTCTTTTGTTTCAGTAACTTTTTATATAAATATTATATCATATTTTTATATAAAAATCCAATCAGAGGGTGAGATCCCTAGATCTGAAGCTTTTTGTTCTGGCTATTGTTTTACTTGATGGTTAATTGAATGAGTGTGCCACACCAAAGGTGTGGAGCATAACTCATTCAATTATAATTTCATGCCACAGTTTTCAGTGTGGTCTTGGGAGGGTTAATGTAGAGCTTACCATCTACAAACTCAGGCATTTCACCATAGTTGGGGAAGGTATCCAGGAACCACTCCTTTACAAACTGGTAGCAGTTGGGCTGAGACAGGGACAGTTGCTTGACCTTCAGGAACTGACCATAGACTTCTGCACTATCCTCAAAACAGCAAATGTATCTTTCCATCTTCTCATAGGTCAGACCCTTTGCTTCATTTCTGCTCTTGGAAACCTTGTGGGTTCTGGCTACAATCTTCAGGTTAGGGCACACTGCCTGGAGTTGCTTCAGTACCTGAGAAGCAGGGGAGTTCTCAATCAGAGCTTCTTCAGCAAAAGCCTTGGTAATGGTAACAGTCTGCCTGCTCCAATCCATCTTAAAACCTTTCATAATCCATTTCCTCCTTCAAAAATTAAGCAACATCTTCCATTTCATCTTCCAGCAGAGACAGTTCCTTTTCTACTTCATCATCCAGGGTAGCCTCAGAATCAGACACCTCATTGTTCTTGTAGTTGGGGTAGTTCTTCAGGAACCACTTCTTAGTCAGAGGGTACTTAGCACCCTTGGCCTCTGCTACTTCCATAACCTTCTCAAACTTTGCCAGCATCATCTTGCTGTTCTCCTGGGTGGCAATAAAATCTTTCATTGCCTGGAAACTCAGACCATGGTAGGTCTTCTTGTCCTTCTTCTTATCAATCTGCTTTACTTCAACATTGAAGGTGGGGTGCTTCTCCAGCAGGGCACACAGTTCACTGTACTCAGGCTCCAGGCACTTGTTAGCTCTGGCAATAGCAGACTTGGTACCAACAATGGACTTGTTAACAAAATTCAGGGTGAAAATGGTCTTCATAGTAAGTTCCTTTCTTGGCTCTTGGCCTTTGGCATTGGTTGCCATCCTATTTTGGTTTCAGGGTTTCTTGTGTTCCCCTGTTCTTTATGGCATTATTATATCAAGAAAACTTTCTACCATGTCGTTCTTTTGGTACAATAAAAACATAGAAATAATTTAAGGACAGGCAAGAAATGACCTGTCCTGATTTGTATGGAAATAATATTATTTGCATAAAATTAGGTGAAATACATGTGAAATAGATGTTAGAATCTTGAATGTTGGAGATACATACATGTGCCAAAGATGTACAAAGACACACAAAAAACAATTGATTTATGTGTTAGAAAGAAGTATAATACTTTCAGTTAGGGATGAGGTTATCTTATAGAAAAAGAGATAATGTAATCCCAATAGTAAAGCTGGAAAACTTGTTGTGACACAAGAGGTTCTGGGATTGTTTGAGAGCTAACCTCATGGGGACAAAGTCCCCATATCCTTGGTAAGGATGAGGTCGCCAGTTCAAATCTGGCTAGCAGCTCCAAAACTCCTGATTCTGAACAAGAATCAGGAGTTTTCTTTTATTCTGCTGTTCATTCAATCCTGAATTTGGTTTTGCTGAACAGTCTGATTTTGAGAAAACATAGACCGCATCCTATCTGAAATTTTTCAAGATGTAAAGGATGCGGTATTGTTATGTCCAAGAAACTGAGTTTAGTGAACACTTCGGCTTCATCTCTGAAAGAGGTCTGGGAGTGCTTTATCATCTCCAAAACTTCAAAGTGCGTGTCTGATGCAACCCTATCCTTGCCGGTGCGTTTGTAGGTCTGGCGGGGATTGTTCGTGCCAGACTCTGCCCGCGCCCGAAGATTGGTTTTGATGCAGGTATGGCTGAAAGAAAGTCGGAAGCTGAGTATCTGCAGGAGGTAACTTCAGACGATCTGGAAAAGTTTGGCCTGATGAGGGAACTTTTAGGCCGTGTCGGTGCGATTCTGGTATTGCCGCCTCTGGGGCTGGAGGATTATAAAGTTCTGTTGAATGCAGAAGCAGGAAGCGTAGGGGAGAAGTATAAGACTTACCTTCATGAGCTCTACGGGGCTCGATTTGCGATTAGTGAAGCAGCGACCGAATACTTAGCTCAGAAAACTTTGAGCTCCTCTGCGGGCGCCAGAGCCGTCTTTCCACTGATGAACGATCTGATGCGGTCTGTGGTGGAAAGGGTAGAGGAGGGCGGTATCCGCGGTGTTCTTCTGGATGTGGAGGATGATTCTGTAGTGATCCGTTATGAATACGGTGAACCTGTTGAATTGGAAGCAGAGAAAAAGAAACTTCCGGGGAAATGCCGTGGCATATGATCAGGGCTAAGAACACGAATGTACTGGTCAGAGAGTTGTGCCGCTATTGCCGGAATGCCGGAGCGAATCC
>JAFXBO010000199.1 GCA_017521775.1 Clostridia bacterium
CAGAGGGTATAAAATTTGCACACGAGGTTATTGATGGCTCAGCGTCAATATTGATTTTGACAAATGAGGGAAAGTTGATTGCAGCCCGTGATAAGCTTGGAAGAACTCCTGTTCTTGTTGGAAAAAATGATGATGGATATTGCGTGTCATTTGAATCTTTTGCTTATAAAAAGCTTGGCTATCGCGATGAAAAGGAGTTAGGTCCCGGAGAAATTGTAGAAATAACGGCTGATAGTCTTGTGCAGTTAAAAGAACCCGGAGAGGAAATGAAAATTTGTTCCTTCCTGTGGACGTATTTCGGATATTCCACATCTAATTATGAGAACATCAATGTTGAGGTTATGCGTTGTAAAAACGGAGAGATTATGGCGCAGAATGATAATGCGAAAGAGGAGTATGACGGAAAAATTGATTATATCTGTGGAATTCCTGATTCAGGAACACCTCATGCAATAGGATATGCAAACGAAAGCAAAATTCCTTTTGCAAGACCATTTATAAAATATACTCCGACATGGACAAGAAGTTTCACTCCAACTAATCAGTCAGACAGAAACAAGATTGCAAAAATGAAACTGATACCTGTGCATGAGTTGATCGAAGACAAAAATTTATTGTTTATAGATGATTCAATCGTAAGAGGAACACAGTTAAGAGAAACAGTTGAATTTTTATATGATAACGGTGCAAAGTCAGTGCATATGCGTTCGGCCTGTCCTCCGATTATGTATGGTTGTAAATACCTTAATTTCTCAAGAGCAACAAGTGAAATGGAACTGATTGCAAGAAAGATTATTGTTGAGCTTGAGGGTGAAGAGGGACTAAACTACATTGAGGAATACAGCGATTCAAAAACCGAGCGTGGAAAGAATTTGAGAAAAGCAATTTGTGAGAAGTTTAATTTTTCATCACTGGAATTCCAGTCAATAGAGGGAACAATCAAAGCAATCGGAATGGACCCATGTAAGTTATGTACCTATTGCTGGAACGGAAAAGAGTAAGAAAGGAAGATATATTATGAGTAACAATAAATCAAGATCAGACAGCTACGCTGCAGCAGGTGTTGATATCACAGCCGGCTATAAGGCTGTTGAATTAATGAAAAAGCATATTGCAAGAACAATGCTTAACGGAAAATCAGACGATATCGGTGGTTTTGGAGGATTGTTCGAGCTTGATATGACAGGATTAGAAAAGCCTGTTTTAGTGAGTGGAACTGATGGTGTTGGTACAAAATTAAAGCTTGCATTTTTAATGGACAAGCATGATACAGTCGGAATTGACTGCGTTGCCATGTGTGTTAACGATGTTTTATGCTGTGGTGCAAAGCCATTATTCTTCCTTGACTATATTGCTTGTGGCAAGAACTATCCTGAAAAAATTGCAGATATTGTTTCAGGTATTGCAGATGGTTGTGTTCAGGCAGGTTGTGAGCTCATCGGTGGAGAAACTGCAGAAATGCCTGGTTTTTATCCTGTTGATGAATATGACTTGGCAGGCTTTACTGTTGGTGTTGTTGATAAGTCAAAGGTTTTGGATAACTCCAAAATCAAAGAGGGTGATGTTGTTATCGCATTAGCATCAAGTGGTGTTCACTCAAATGGTTTCTCTTTGGTGAGAAAGGTATTTGATGTTGAGAATGCAGATATAAAAACACCTTTAGCTGAGCTGGCGGAAAATCAATCGGTGAAACACTTTTAACCCCTACAAAGATTTATGTTAAGTCAATGCTTGCTTTATTTGAAAAGGTTACAGTTAAAGCTGTTTCACATATCACAGGCGGAGGCTTTTATGAGAATATTCCAAGAAGTATTCCAAAGGGCTTTGGTGTAAAGGTTCAGAGAAGTGCCGTTAAGGTGCTTCCGATATTTGAATTGTTGGCGAAAAAAGGTGGTATTTCTGAACGAGATATGTTCAACACATTTAATATGGGTGTTGGAATGACCTGTGTTGTCAGCAAAGAAGATGTGGATAAGGCAATCGAGATTTTAAAAGCCAATGGCGAGGATGCATATGTAATCGGTGAAATTGTTAAGTCTGATGAAAGTGTGACAATATGCTAAACATTGGTGTATTGGTTTCAGGAGGCGGAACAAATCTTCAGGCTCTTATTGATGCACAAAATGAGGGAATCATAAAGAGTGGAAAAATCAAGGTTGTTATTTCAAACAAAGAAGATGCTTATGCATTAGAGAGAGCAAAAAACAACAATATAGACGGGGTATTTATAAAAAAAGATAAAGATTTTGAAAAAAATCTAATAAAAATACTTGAAGAATATAAAATTGATTTGATTGTTCTTGCAGGATTTTTGGTAATTTTGAGTGAAGATTTCGTGAGAAAATACGATAAAAAAATTATAAACATTCATCCGTCATTGATTCCGTCATTTTGTGGTGATGGTTTTTATGGATTGAAGGTGCATGAGGCAGCTTTATCAAGAGGTGTTAAATTAACAGGTGCAACAACTCATTTTGTTAATGAAATTACCGATGGCGGAGAGATAATTATGCAAAAAGCAGTCGAAATTAAAGACGGAGACACCCCCGAATTCTTGCAAAAAAGAGTTATGGAAGAGGCAGAATGGAAAATTCTTCCACTATCGGTTGAAAAAGTTTGCAAACAAATGATTTGATGAAAGGAAATTGTTATGATAAAGGAATTATATCAAAATAGCTATCCCGGAAGAGGAATAATAATCGGAAAAACTCCTGATGGTGAGAATGCAGTTATTGCATATTTCATTATGGGCAGAAGCGTAAACAGCAGAAACAGAATTTTCTTAGAAGATGGAGAGGGCATCAAAACAAAGGCTTTTGATGAATCAAAAATGGAAGACCCATCTTTAATAATCTATTCTCCAGTAAGAGTTCTGGGTGATGTGACAGTTGTCACAAACGGTGACCAGACTGATACTGTTTATGATTTTCTAAAGGATGGAAAAACATTTGAAGAGGCACTAAGAACAAGAGAATTTGAGCCTGATGCTCCGAACTTTACTCCAAGAATCAGTGGTATGGTTGATTTATCAAACGATTTTTCATATAAATTGAGTATTTTGAAATATAACAATGGCTTCTGCCAGAGAAATTTCTATGAATATGAAAAGGCAACCAAAGGTGTAGGTAACCTCATTCATACATATGAAACTGACGGAAACCCAATCCCAACATTTAAGGGTGAGCCTAAAACAGTTGAGCTAAATAATGATATTGAAAGCTTTACTAAGGAACTTTGGGAAAGTCTTGATAAAGACAATAAAGTGTCTTTGTTTGTAAGATACATTAACTTAAATGACAAATCTACTAAAACAAAAATTGTTAATGTAAATGAGTGAGGAGGAAAACCAATGAATGAATTAGAATTAAAATATGGTTGTAACCCTAACCAAAAGCCATCTAAGATTTTTATGGACAATGGCAAGGAATTGCCGATTGAAGTTTTGAATGGCAAACCAGGATATATAAATTTTTTGGACGCTTTTAACAGCTGGCAGTTGGTTAAGGAGCTAAAAGAAGCAACAGGCCTTTGTGCTGCAACATCATTTAAGCATGTTAGCCCTGCAGGTGCTGCTGTTGGTCTTCCTTTATCTGATGTTTTGAAAAAAATATATTTTGTTGATGATTTGGAGCTTTCTCCTTTGGCCTGTGCTTATGCAAGAGCAAGAGGTGCTGACAGAATGTCATCATTTGGTGACTGGATTGCTCTATCCGATGTTTGTGATAAGGAAACTGCAACCCTTATTGCAAGAGAGGTTTCTGACGGTGTTATTGCCCCTGGTTACACAAAGGAAGCATTTGAAATTCTTTTGACAAAAAGAAAAGGCGGATATAACATCATAAAAATCGATGAAAATTATAAGCCTGACCCAATCGAGAGAAAACAGGTTTATGGAATAACCTTTGAGCAGGGAAGAAATGAATTTAAAATTGATAAAGATTTGTTAACTGATATTGTGACAGATAACAAGGAAATCCCTGAGGAAGCAGAAATTGACTTGATTATTTCACTTATTACATTGAAATATACACAATCAAATTCAGTTTGTTATGCAGTGGGTGGACAGACAATCGGTGTTGGTGCAGGTCAGCAGTCAAGAATTCATTGTACAAGACTTGCAGGTAACAAAGCAGATATCTGGCATTTGAGACAGCATCCAAAGGTACTTAATTTGCCATTCAGAGATGACATTAAAAGACCTGACAGAGATAACACAATAGATGTTTACATCTCAGACGAATGTGATGATGTTATCGGAGAGGATGTATGGCAGAATTTCTTCAAAACCCGTCCTGAAAGATTGACAGATGCAGAAAAGAAGGAATTTTTAGCTAAAGTTGACGGAGTTTGTTTGGGAAGTGATGCATTCTTCCCATTTGGAGATAACATCGAAAGAGCAAGAAAGAGTGGAGTAAAATATATTGCACAACCTGGTGGCTCAATAAGAGATGATAATGTTATTGAAGCTTGTAATAAGTATAATATAGCTATGTGTATGACGGGAATGAGACTTTTCCATCACTAATATACAATAAGAGAAAGGGAAACAACTTATGAAAATTATGGTAGTCGGTGGCGGCGGAAGAGAGCACGCCATTATCAAAAAACTAAAAGAAAGTCCAAAGGTTGAAAAAATCTATGCATTACCCGGAAATGGCGGAATAAGCCAGGACGCAGAGTGTGTTGCTATTGGTGCAAAGGACATTGAGGCAATAAAAAAATTTGCAAGTGAAAATAAAATTGATTTTGCAGTTGTTGCACCTGATGACCCATTGGTACTCGGTGCAGTTGATGCATTGCACGAGGTTGGAGTTAAATGCTTTGGACCCGATAAAAAGGCTGCTATAATTGAGGGAAGTAAGGTTTTCTCTAAAAATTTGATGAAGAAATATAGTATTCCAACTGCAGGATATGAGGTTTTTTCAGAACCGGAAAAAGCTTTGGAATATCTTGAAAATTCATCATATCCGACAGTTATCAAAGCTGACGGTTTAGCACTTGGTAAGGGTGTTATAATCTGTCCTGACTTTGAAACTGCAAGGGACGGAATTAATTCTATTATGAATGATAAAATTTTTGGCGACAGTGGAAACAACATTGTTGTTGAAGAATTTTTGACAGGTCCTGAGGTATCAGATTTGTGCTTTACCGATGGCAAAACAATTGCACCGATGGTTTCATCAATGGACCATAAAAGAGCGCACGATAACGATGAGGGACTGAATACAGGTGGTATGGGAACAATCGCTCCAAACCCTTGCTACACTGAAGATGTTGCAAAGGAATGTATGGAAAAGATATTCATTCCTACAGTAGAGGCTATGAACAAAGAGGGAAGAACTTTTAAGGGTTGCTTATACTTTGGCTTGATGTTGACTCCAAATGGTCCTAAGGTGATTGAATATAACTGCCGATTTGGTGACCCTGAAACTCAAGTTGTATTGCCATTATTAAAAACCGACTTGTTAGAGGTTATGATGGCAGTTGAGGATGAAAAGCTTTCAGACATTAATGTGGAATTTTCTAAAGGTGCTGCTTGTTGTGTTGTTATGGCATCAAAGGGATATCCTCAAAGCTATGATAAAGGTTTTGAGGTAACAGAAGAAGAACTTTCAGATAATGCACAAGTGTTCCATGCAGGAACTGCCTTAAAAGACGGAAAAATTGTTACAAGCGGAGGCAGAGTGCTGGGAGTTACTGCAACAGCAGACACTCTTGAAGATGCTATTTCAGAAGCTTATAAAGCAGTTGGTAAGGTGCATTTTGATAATGCTTTCTACAGAAAAGATATCGGGAAAAAAGCTTTGGCAATTAAAAACAACCAATAGGAAAGGAAAAAGCATATGGTTTACAGAATATTCGTTGAAAGAAGAGAAGGACTTGACCATGAGGCTAAAAATCTCAAAGAGGAGTTATAGAGTCTTTTAGGTATCGGGTCATTGGAAAAAATCAGAGTTTTTAATCGTTATGATGTTGAGAATATAGAGGAAGAATTATTCCAAAGCAGTAAAAAAACTGTTTTTTCAGAGCCACAGACAGATGTTATCTATGACGAGCTTCCTAATGAGGATGCGTATGTATTTGCAGTTGAGTATTTGCCTGGTCAGTATGACCAGAGAGCAGATTCTGCTGCACAGTGTATTCAGATAATGTCAAGACAAGAAAGACCAACAGTTAAAACTGCAAAAATTTATATGCTTTTCGGGAAGCTTTCAAATGAAGAAATCGAAAAAATACAAAAATATGTTATAAACCCTGTTGAAAGCCGACTTGCATCTTTGGATAAATTCCAGACA
>JAFXBO010000200.1 GCA_017521775.1 Clostridia bacterium
GTTATTATAACATATTTTTACATTATTTTCAATAGATTGACAATTAAAAAACAATCCTTTTGGCATTAGTCCAAAAGGATTGATATACACTATATTTCTGGCGTATATGAGATTTTATCCCAAATAAGCTCTGTTCCCTTTGCAATATAAATGAGACCATCTCTTTTCTCAACTGCATTAATATCGAATGATGTACCCTCATTAATAACCGAGGCATCATTAATTTTTCCTTTAACAATTGTTTTACCTGCTCTTGAGATTATTTCATTAGTTGAAACAATATTATCAAGTAATGTTTCTCCACTAACTCCGTCACCAATAATAATAATATCATCACCATTATATCCGTTAAGAGTTACTCCCTCACTTCTTATAAGTATATTACCATCAGCAAACTCTGTGTATTCACCAGGCTCATTGATATATGTTTTAATCAGGTTATCCATTAAAACAGCAAATTCAGAACGAGTAATATATGTATCCTGTGGTTTTAACTTTCCTTCATAACCATTCCAGTAGCCTTTTCCAACAACTAATGATGTATATTGTTTTGCCCATGTGGCGATTGCTTGTGAATCTGAGTAAGAATCTAATACTGTACAATCAACATTTTCATATGATTCTGATTTTGTAACATCACCATTGACAAGGCAGAATATTCTTGAAATAACTGTGAAACATTCTTCATATGTAATAGGCGCTTCAGGATTTAGCTTACCATCATCTGTTCCACTGAATGCTCCCATTTTAACAGCTTTTGCAAATTCTGAATAGTACCACTTATCCTGTGACATATCCGGATACATTGAAATATCTGCTTCAACATTTGCTCCAAAGGCTCTTACAATTATAGCAGCCATTTCCGAACGCTTAATATTATCATCAGGCATAATTTTACCATCAGCACCATTTAACAAACCATTCTCAACAGCTCTTTCGAGAGCTCCTGTAGTCCAGTTATCCGGCATATCGGTAAACTCTTGCGCGAATGCAGCGCTTTGCATCATCATTACGCTTGTAATTGCCACAGATAACAAAGTCTTAGTAATCTTTTTCATAATTATTTTTCCTTTCATACTATCATACTATAATAAAGTATAACAGAATATATTAAAAAAATCAAGTTATTATTTAAAAATTAATATTCGTCAAACAGATGATCCTTAATACTTTCTATATCCATAACATAGACATCTCGTCTACCTTCATGAGTTGAATCAAAACTAATCATACTTCCATCCTGATTCCATCTCGGATGCAAATCACATCTTAAGTCACCCACACTTCTCTTAATTGAATGGAAATATCCCATATTTACACATATATTCTTTTCAAAGCTATACATTCTTATTGGTTGTGTTCCATCCGCAAGAGGATATTGGTCTGTTAACATAAGCTTTCTGTCAGGTGAGAAACTCATATGATTATCACCTATAAACCAACCATCTGCAATAAGATGGCCTTCGTGAGTTTTATCCTTCATGATATAGTTTCCGCCCCACCAATGAGGACCCTTTAATTCCTTACCATCAGAATAAATCAAAAGTGTATCCTTATCTTTCCAGTGATAATGTGATTGAATTCCAAAGTCAGATAGCATATACATATCACTACCATCCCTGTTAGCAGTAATAAGTGCAGTCATATGACCTTGACCTCCCGAAGGGAAGTTTCTGACTAACATAACAAAGCGGCTACCATCTGTGTTGAAATTAATATGGTTAATAATCAGTTTTTCATCTCTTCCGCCAAAATATCCCTTACAAAATTCCCAAATTTCATCCATTGACAAAACAAGCTTGCTCTTACCTGTTTTTAAATCAATCAGGAATACACCATCTTCCTTACTATGTTTATCCCAGTAAAATCCATCTCTGAATTCTGCATAACCATAACCAGGCCTGAAATCATACATTCTTCCAAAATTAATACTCAATGCATAATCACCCAATGGTGAAACATTTGCAATAGGTCTATCAAGAAAACGTTTTTTTCCTGTATGTATATTTAAGATAGTTGCGTTGTAATCATTTTCTGCTAAACTATTGTATATAACTTCATCCTTGGGAGCTGCAGGATTCCATTGAAGCATTGCACCCTGTTGGAAGCACCATGCACCTGTTTCATCAAGCTTTTCGTATTTAGCAGTGTTTATATCTAAAATACCTACTTCTGCTTTATCTCCTCTTTTATGCAGAGTGTCTGCATCCTTTATTTTATGTGTTAAATGCAAATTACCACAAAATGGTTGTAAGTCATAGTAACCAAAAAAGTATTCCCCATCATGAGGTGAAATTCTTTTAGCATAAAATGATTTATCTAAGAATTTCATAGAAATCCTCTCCTTTTTGATTTAATATTTTAACTTGCTATGATGATATCATATTATGCCTTTTATGTCAATATTTTAATAAGAAAAATCCCCTTTTCTAAGGGGATTTTGTTATTAAATTCTTTCTACAATATTATCCATACTCTTAACAATACATCTATGCGGCATAACACCTCTTACAGATGTAAGTGGATAAACTGTTGTGTCTTTACCAATTATAGTTCCGGGATTTAAAACACATCCACAACCCACATCAGCATTATCACCTAAAATAGCTCCTATTTTCCTCAAGCCAGTCTCATACTCTTCGTCAGAGTGAATTACAATATTTTTTCCGTCTGCCTTTAAGTTTGAACATATTGATCCTGCACCCATATGAGCGTGATTTCCTAAAATAGAATCACCAACATAATTATAGTGGGGAACCTGAACTTTATCTAATAACACACAATGCTTTAATTCAGATGAATTTCCAATTACACAATTCTCACCAGTTATAACATATCCTCTCAAAAATGCACCGGGTCTTATCTCGGTACCTCTTCCAATTATAGCAGGCGCTTCAATAGTTGTATTTGGATATATTTTTACATTTTCTCCAACAAATACACCGTCAGAAATTTCTGTAAATCCATCCATCCCTTTTTCTATAAGATTATTTATATAATCCTTTAAAGCAACAAGCATCTCCCAAGGATATTGTGCATTTTCAAAAAGTCCTTCAAGATATTTTGTTTTACAATCAAACAACTCTTTTGTCTTAACTGTTTTATTCAACACTATGTCCTCCCTCAATTATCTTGTCAGCTATTCTTTGTGCGTATTCAACGCACTTTTCTTCACTTTCTGATTCAATCATAATACGAATAACAGGTTCTGTACCACTTTGTCTTAATAATGCTCTTCCGTTTCCGTCTATATCCTTTTCAACAGCTTTTAATTCTGCTAATACATTCTCATCCTTAAATACTGAAGGCTTATCATAAACCCTGATATTTTTCAAATATTGAGGATATAATTTCACAGGCTCTGCCATTTTTGAAAGTGATGATTTTAAATCACATACTTCTTCCATAATCATAAGTGCTGTTAATAAGCCATCGCCTGTTGTAGCATATTTTTTCAAGATTATATGACCTGATTGTTCTCCTCCGAGACAATAATCATTCTCTTGCATACATTCATATACAAATCTATCTCCAACAGCTGTTTCAACACATTTAATTCCTATTTCAGAAAGACTCTTAACAAGCCCACTGTTTGACATAACTGTTGCAACAACAGTGTCAGAATTCAAAACACCTCTTGATTTTAATCTTTTTCCGAGAATATAGAGCATTATATCGCCATCAACAATTTTACCATTTTCATCAACTGCAATACATCTGTCTGCATCTCCATCAAAAGCAAATCCAATATCAAGATGTTGTTCTTTAACTAATTTACATAGGTTTTCAATATGAGTTGAACCACATCCGTTATTAACATTTAACCCATCAGGCTCAGCACCAACAACATATGTCTGTGCACCCAATGCTCCAAACACAGATTTTGCAATCATCCAGGATGCACCATTTGCACAATCAAGACCAACCTTAAAATCCTTGTATGAATGTGATGCTAATGAAATCAGATAGCCAACATATCTATTTCTTCCTGAAACATAGTCTATTATACATCCAATTCTATCCTTATGTGCTAACGGAAGATCAAGAGCATTAACACCTAATGCCTTAAGGTTTCCATCTATATAAGCCTCAATCAATGCAGTTGTGGCATCATCAAGCTTCTCTCCGTGACGGTTTATAACCTTTATTCCGTTATCATAGTACGGATTATGTGATGCTGTAATCATTATACCACAATCAAATTCATCCTGTCTTGTAACATATGAGACACTTGGTGTTGTTGTTACATGAAGCATATATGCATCTGCACCTGATGCAGTTATACCTGCAACAAGCGAATATTCAAGCATATAGCTTGAACGACGGGTATCTTTACCGATAACAATTTTAGGTCTGTATCCTGCTTTATTACAACCAGATAATTCTGATGAGTAGTACCAACCCAAAAATCTTCCGACTTTATATGCATGCATTGATGTCAAATCTTTATTTGCCTCTCCTCTGAAACCGTCAGTTCCAAAATATTTATTTGGTGTATTTCCAATTATGTCTGATTTAATTGCAATTTTATCGTGAAGAAGTTCATCTGTTGTTATATTAAACAATTCGCAAATTTGCAATACCTTATCAATTTGAGGTAATGCCTGATTCATTTCCCATTTAGATACAGATTGTCTGGAAACTGAAATTTTTTCAGCTAATAGCTCCTGAGAAATATTTGCAGAAATTCTGAGTTGGGAAATTTTTTCACCTATATTCATTTTATAGCCACCCTTCAACAATTAAATGTTATTATATATTATATCACAATATTACCACTTTAACCATTCTTTATCAACCAACTTAACATTGACTTTTTCGCAACCATAAGTTGCATTTAGCTCTATATAATTACTAAAATACAAAAAAATTAACATTTGAATCCGTTATTTTGTAAACTATTGTTACAAAAACAGACTAAAAAGCACTAAACTTTTTAGTCTGAATAAAATTAATCAAGCTTTAAAACACTCATAAACGCTTCTTGTGGAACTTCAATGCTTCCCACCTGTCTCATTCTCTTTTTACCTTCCTTTTGTTTTTCCAAAAGCTTTTTCTTTCTTGTTATGTCTCCTCCATAACATTTTGCAAGAACATCTTTTCTAAGAGCTTTAACAGTTTCACGAGCAATAATTTTATTTCCTATCGCTGCTTGAATAGGTACTTCAAAAAGTTGTCTTGGAATTGACTCCTTAAGCTTTTCTGCCATTTTCCTACCCCTTGAATATGCATTGTCTTTATGAACAATAAATGAAAGAGCATCAACCATTTCACCATTTAATAATATATCAAGCTTAACCAAATCAGAACGGCGATATTCTGTTAATTCATAATCAAATGAAGCATATCCTCTTGTTCTGGATTTTAGTGCGTCAAAAAAGTCATA
>JAFXBO010000201.1 GCA_017521775.1 Clostridia bacterium
AGCAACGTTTGAAACAGGTGTTCACGGACTTCATCCTGACCTTATCAAGCTTTTGGGTAAGTTGAAATTCAGAACAAGCTATGGTCAGAATGTATTAAATCACTCAATAGAGGTTGCACATCTTGCCGGAGTTATGGCAGGAGAGCTTGGTGTTGATATCACTACTGCAAAAAGAGCAGGTTTATTGCATGATATCGGTAAAGCAGTTGACCGTGAAATTGAGGGTTCACATGTAACCATCGGTGCAGATATTGCTAAGAAATATAAGGAAAATAAAGAAATAATTCATGCAATTATGGCTCACCATGGTGATGTTGATACTGAAACAATAATTGCTCAGCTTGTTCAGGCTGCAGATGCTATTTCAGCTGCAAGACCAGGTGCAAGAAGAGAAAATCTTGAAACATATATCAAGAGATTGGAAAAGCTTGAAGAAATTGCAGACGGATTTGACGGAGTAGAAAAGTCTTTTGCTATTCAAGCCGGAAGAGAAGTCAGAATTATGGTTAAGCCTGAGGTTATCAATGACGAAGGTATGATTTTGATAGCAAAGGATATTGTTAAGAAAATTGAAGCAGAACTTGAATATCCGGGACAAATCAAAATCAGTCTTATCAGAGAGACAAGGGCAGTTGATTTTGCTAAATAAGATACTAAGGAAGATGTGTTTTCACATCTTCTTTTTTTGCATAAATTTCTATTTACATTAAATTTGTTTTGATGTATAATGATAAGTGTAATTATCAAAGTATTTTGAAAGGAAGCTTGTATGAAAAAGAAGATTGCATTATTATTAACACTATCAATATTTATATCAAATTCCGTATATGCTTCGACATTGGGAAGTGAATTAGTAAATTCAAATAAAATTACAATTGGAAAAGGTATTAATTTATATTCAAATACATTTAAATCGGACCAAAAAGGTGTAGGAAATCAAACTGAATATTATGCAGAATATGTTCCAAATGACAGTGTTGTTCCTGTAGTTGTAACTGGTGATGCAATTAATGGTAAAAGGACAATTAAGGAAGTAATAACATATATGAAAAATAATGGTGAAGTTCCGATGCTGGGAATTAATGCATCATTTTTCTCGTTGTCATCAGGAGTTCCGATGGGACATGTTATAACCGATGGGGTTGTGACATCAATGGATAACAGAACTCTTTCAGGAGTTGGGTTTATGGCTGATGGTACAGCATTTATTGATGATTTGGCAATTCAGACAACGATTTCTTTTGGGGAAGATTATAAATTACAGATACCTCACCTTAATAAGCTAATAGCCAAGGACACGCAGATGGTGACACTCTTTACTAAAGATTTTGGTAAAAAAACAGGAACAAGCACAAAAACATTAAATATTGTTCTTGATACAGGAAACAATAAAATAAAAATAGGTGAAGAATTTCGTGCAACTGTATCAGAAGTTATAACAACTGATGCTCCATTGGATTTAGCTGATGGGAAAATGGTTATATCAGTTAATGTTGATGGAAATAAGTGGGCAATTCTGTTATTGAACAGCTTAAAAGCAGGAGATGAAATAACATTTAATACTACTGCAAATAATGATAAATGGATAGACGCATCAAACGGACTTGCAAGTGAAGGCTCAAGACTTTTAACAAATGGAAATGTTAATGAAAACCTGCCTAATGGTGCAGCGCCAAGAACTGCAATTGGTGTAAAGGCCGATAAAACTGTTGTTTTGTATGTATTAGACGGACGACAGACAGGATATAGCTATGGTGCTCAGGAAAAAACACTTGCCCAGAGAATGAAAGAGCTTGGATGTGTTGATGCAATAAACCTTGATGGTGGTGGCTCGACGACAATCGCAGGAGTATATCCTGGAACTGATGAGAATTCGATTATAAATTCACCATCCGATAAAGCACTGAGAAAGGTCACAAACTTTATTTTCCTTAAAAATTTAGAAGAGGCAACAGGTATTGCAAAACACGCATATATATATCCATATTCAGGAAAAATTTTATCAGGAAGTACCATTTCGCTTGAAACTAAGGCAGTTGATGAAAATTACTACAGTGTAAATGTGACTGATAAGGAATACTCAACAAATGAATATGGCTCAGTAACACAGGATGGAAAGCTTACAGCTTTGGGAGAAGGGAGAATTGTTGTTAATGTGGTTGCTGATGGAGCAAACGGAACTGCAGAATTTGACACATATTTAAGTCCTGAAGAAATCAGGATATATAACGCAGACAACAATAAGGAATTAACAAAGATAGATGCTCATCCTGAGGACAACTTCCGTTTATATGCAAAAGCATTTTACAGGGGAATTGAAATGATGTCCTCTAAGGATACATTCCGTTGGAGTGTGTCTGATGATACGGCAACCATAACCGAGGATGGAATTCTTACTATTTCTCCTATGGCACAAAAGGATATAACCCTAACAGTTTCAGCAGGAAAATATAAAAGAGATTATAAGATAGATTTGCCTGATATAGTTGATAAATCAAAATTCTATCCCAAAACAACAATAGATGTGGTTGATAATGTTTTAAAAATAACTATGTCTGCGGAACTTGAGGGTATTGATAAGGAAAAATCTTATCTTAAAATTGATGGAAAAAAGGTAAAGTTATCAGAATGTGAAACAGATGAGGTTAACAAAAATAGTATTACAGTATCTTATCCTGTTGATGATTTCCATAAAATCTATGCAGAAACTGTAACTGTCAGTGGATACACAAATATTGAGCAATATAAGACAGAAAAAATATCAGTGGAGAATATTTTTGATGATACAAAGAATCATTGGGCAAAAGATATAATTTCATATATGAACTCAAAAGGGGTTGTCAATGGCTCAATAGAAAATGGCAAAAAGCTTTATCGCCCTGATAACAAGGTGACAAGAACTGAATTTGCAATTATGGTTTCAAATCTCATGGGATATGTGCCTCAGCATTATATGGATACATCTCTTGATGCATTTGAAGATGCAAAAGAAATTCCTGAATGGGCATTAGGACAGGTCAAGGCAGTTTATAAAAACGG
>JAFXBO010000202.1 GCA_017521775.1 Clostridia bacterium
CTATCCAAAAAATATCTGTCATGAGATATTATTAAAACTGCACCTTTAAAATTTTTCAAATATTCCTCTAACCATTCAACAGATTGAATATCCAAATGGTTTGTCGGTTCATCAAGCAATAATAAATTCGAGTCGGATAACAAAATCTTTGTCAATGAAACTCTGGTCTTCTGACCACCTGATAATGAGGATACACTCATATCTAATTCATCCTCAGAAAATCCAAGACCTAACAGTGCAGATTTTACTCGATTTTTATAATAATACCCACCTAATTCACTAAACTTTTCCGAAAGCTCATTCTGTCTGTTTACCAATTTTGTGATATCACCATTTGAAATTTCGATATCGCCTTGTATTTCCTCAAGTTTTTTCTCAATTTCTATTATGTCATCAAATACACTAAGCGTTTCTTCATAGACTGTCTTATCTGAATCATTACAAGCATATTGGTCGAGGTATCCAATTTTTAAGTCTTTGCTTTTATATAATTCCCCATCGTCATACATCTGTTCTCCTGTCAGAATCTTAAAAAGGGTTGATTTTCCTGCACCATTTATTCCAACAAGACCGATTTTGTCATCAGAATCTATATTAAAACTAACATTACTAAATAAATTTACATCGCCAAAATTTCGGCTCAAATCTTTTGCATTAAGAAGTATCATACTTACCTCATTTATATTTTTGTATTAATCATTGGAAGAAGATAGTCATTTACTATACTACTTCCGTAATAAACATCAGGACACCATTTTCCACCAAGCTGTTCAACGGTTTTTATTGTCCCTGCCCAAGATAAAGATTTAACAGATTTATATCGTCCGTGAGGCTCTCCAACCGGGTCTAACCCCAAATACGCAGCCATATGATTAAAGTGACCTCTCACACCATCATCAGGAGTTACAAAATATTCGTGGTCCTCAGTTTCGTCGCCTACTGCTCCGTACTTTTTTATTCCTGCCCAGTTATTCTGTACAGGAACAACCCTTCCACCATATTTTCCATAGCCTGTTTCCTTAGCTGCCTGAGCATACAAAACATCAGCTCTTATTCCTGTAATTTCTCCATATTCCCAATATATCGGAGCAACATCAATAAATCTCTGGTGAGCTCCCCTGTTTTCTGCCCACTTAATTGCTTGTTCTAATGTTGCCTCGGAATCATCAACCAAAAGAGTTGTTGTTGTAAATACAGGTTCTTTTTTCTCCTCTTCTTTTTCTTCTTCCTTTATATCCTCATCTTCCTGCTTTGTATCACTTGATACAGGCTTTTTTATTTCAGTGTTATATACCCTATAAAGCATTGCACAGGCTTCTGCACGAGTAAGATAGTTTTTAGGATAAATTTTTCCATCTGAGCCTGTTATGAGTCCATATTCATAACCTACCACAATATAGTTAAAATAATGTTCATCAATATCTGCATAGTCTGAAAACTTTGATGCAAACTCTGACTGCTTTTTAGGTGCAACATCTCCAACGGCAATCTTAGAACACATAGCTAAAAATTCTTCTCTTTTTACATCCTCTGCAGGAAAAAATCTGAATGAATCTTCAATCACATAATCGTGATATACTGAAATATAATTATATGACCATCTGTCTTTTTTAACATCATCATATACAGGCTTTCCCTCTTCGGGAATTTTAACACCTGCAGTATTTAAAATCATTTTAACCATCTGTTCTCTGGTAAGATTGTTATCAGGCAATAAATCACCATTTTCATCACCACTTATTATTCTCTTACCTATACAAAAAGAAAGATATGTATCTGCCCAACCATTATAAGCACTGATATTAACTGCAAGCGCCGAACTCAACAATATACCAATCATTGCAGAAGTAATCACTTGTCTAATTATTTTTTTCATAAATTTTATCTCCTAAAAAAGATTTGATTTAATAATTTGTTATATCTAACAGTTTTAAAGCATTTTTATAATATATTTTATCCTTATCATTTTGTGAAATATCAAGAGTTTCTATAAGTCGTTTTTCCCACGATGGTCTGTGCCACGGCATATCTGAAGCAAATATAAGTTTGTCAGGTGTATGCTTATCAACAATTTCCTGTGCTATCGCCTTTGGCATTATACCGTAACCAAATGATAAATCAAACCAGATATCTTTTGTGCAGATTTTTTTTATAATTTCTATTCCGCAATTCACTCCACCCCAGTGTGCAGCAATTACAGGAGAATCAATCCAGCTTAAAGCTTTAAGAAGATTATCCGGCATACAATGATATGGCGGAGCGTAGCCATAATCATATCCTGAGTGAAAAACAGTTATGAGTCCAAGAGATGAAATCTTTTTATAAATCGGCTTCATTTTTTCATCATCAACATAAAATTTCTGATATTCAGGATGAAATTTAACACCCTTTAAGCCCATATCCTTAATTCGTTCAAGTTCCTCAATTACATTATCTGCATCAGGATGAACTGAGCCAAAAGCAAAGATAGATTTTCCATCATTAATTTCTTTTGCAAAATTATTCACATTTGTCTGTTGCTTTGGATTGGTGGCAATAGACAAAATAACTGAAACATCCACACCGTCTTTTTCCATTTCCTCTTTCAAAGACGCAACATTACCCTTGCTTTGAGGAACAAGGCCTCCACTAACATATGATAACTGTTCCATCGCTTTTGAGGCAATAGCTTCTGGAAAAGCGTGTGTATGAAAATCTATAAGCATAATTCCATCCTCCAAGTATGTTAATTATATAAAGACTGTATAATCTAGATGCCAATGTTTTTAGAGGCACGTTCGTGTTAAGTTAGGAATAAAAAATCATTCTTAAATTACACTAATCCCATACACCACTCAACACAAATGGCAACAATGACTACAAGTGCTGATATTATAAATCCGTGAATCATTGGATTTATTCCGGAC
>JAFXBO010000003.1 GCA_017521775.1 Clostridia bacterium
GTGTCAAATAGTTGTCCGATTTCTTTGGATATAATCATCAATACAACAACCAATCCTGCAATTGTTGTTAAAAGAGCCTGTTCTTCACGCCCTGCACGTGTTAATAATTGGTTTAAGACAGAAACAACAATTCCAACACCGGCAATTTGAAAAATTAAATCTACATTCATTATTTTTCCTCCGTTATTCTTATAGTAGCATTATAACAACAAAAAGTCCTAATGTAATTCCTAAGCTTTTCTTTAGCTTTGACAGTTTTTGATATTCTTCCTTTGAATTTATTTGCATTGATTTTAACATTGAAATAGTGTTTTCTATATTTTTTAACTGTCCCTCGCGATCGGTCATTCCAAGCTCTGCACCGAGCATAATTAAAATTTCACAGTCTTCCTTTGAAAGATGTAAGGGAACACTGTCTTCTGTAACAGAATTTCTCCATCTTTCCGAAAGAGATAATGTTTTATCTGACTCAGCACAGGTTAAAAATAATTTGTCAAAATCTATTATTTTAGATACCTTTATCAGGATATTATCGATGTAATCCGAACTATATCGTATTTCATTCTGCATAGCTAATAACCCTGCATTTATTTTTAACAGGCTTTTATATCTTCTATATGGTGTAAGAGAACTGAGATATCCCCATATAAAAGCAGAAACTAATATCAATATGGCACCAACAAATTTAAACACAATAGATTTCTCCGATTGTTCCTGGGCCGTTTTTTCTGTTTAGGGTTATGAAACAATTAAATACAGATATAAATTCAGGGTAGTTTTTAAAAAGCTCCTCACGGGATTTTGAATGTATGCTTGCTATTATTGAAACTCCTGACGATATGGCTTTTTTGACTGCAACCAAATCATCATTTCCACCAAGCTCGTCCGTGATTATTACATCAGGCGACATAGAACGGATAAGAATTGAAAAAGCATCATTTTTTGATGCTCCCTCTAAAACATCCAATGAGTATCCTAAATCAAAGCCTAAATATCCTTTTGAAACTGCACAGATTTCATTTCTTTCATCAGCAACACATACCTTTATGCCTTCTTTTGAAAGTTTTTTTGCTATATCTCTTAATATTGTTGTCTTTCCACAACAGGGTGGGGAAATGATAAGAGTGTTTAATATTTTATTGTTACAATAAATTTTATCAATAAGATTATCCGACGCACCGTCCACTTCTTTTGCAATTCTATAATTTAATCCACTTATATTTTTAATTGATGAAATGTTGGAGTTATTTATAACAGCACTTCCGCAAATTCCAATTCTGTTTCCGCCTTCAATTGTGACAAAGCCTTGTCTCAGTGAATTTTCGGCAGTGTAGAGTGAGCTTTTAACAATCAATTCCAATGCTTCGTTAATGTCCTGATTTGAAACTATTATGGCTTTGGTAATATCATTTGTTAAAACTGAATCCTTTGTTATAAAATATGACTTATCTTTAAAATTAATAATAAAGGGAAGTCCCTTTCTCAGTCTTAATTCCTCTGCACAATATAGCTCTGTAAAGGTTAAAAGTTTTCGGAATTTAGTGGGCAGATATCTTAAAATCGGATGAATTTTAACACCTTTTGTTTCGTTTATTATTAACATTTGTAACACCTCTTTTGCAATCATTTTATTCTTGTCCAAATAATTTTAGAACAAAAAAATATCACGCTTATTGCTAAGCGTGATATTTAAAGTTTTATTATCTTAATTGTGCATCTAACTTATATTCGAGGTCTTTAATGATTTTTGTGAAAATCTTATTTATTTCCTCATTTGTCAGGCTTCTGTCTGATGCTCTGAATGAAACTGCGTAAGCAACACTCTTCTTGCCATCAGGAATTTGTGCTCCCTCATAGACATCAAATAAATTGATTGTGTCAAGGAGTTCTCCTGAAGCTTTTTTAATAACCTTTTCAATTTCTCCAACAGGAGTTGTTTTATCAATAAGCATTGCAATATCTCTTGTCACTGCAGGGAATTTTGGCAACGCCTTAAATTTAATGTCATTATTAATAGCATTAAAGACTTTAATTAATTCTATTTCAGCAACATAACACTTTTCATCAATATCAAAGTTCTTTGAAACATCAGGATGAATTTCTCCGATTGTACCGATCACCTCATTCTTTATAAGAACTTTAGCACATCTTCCAGGGTGATATGTTGGGTTTTCGCTGTCGGCAACATATGACACATCAGAAATGTTCATATTCTTAAACATTGCCTCCAAAACACCCTTCAAATCAAAGAAATCAACTCCGCCATACATACCAAGAGTGATGATTTCAGGCTCATTTGGAAGTTCTCCCTTTGTTGTTGGGATATATATAGTTGCAATTTCAAATAACTTAGCAGAAACATTCTGATGGTTATAGTTATATGATAGTGCGCCCATCATACTTGCAACAGATGTTGTTCTCATAATTGAGGTATCTTCACCAAGTGGGTTTGTAATTGTGACGCAATTTCTCAATTCACTGTCCTTAGGAATTAAAAGCTTATCAAATATTGCAGGACCTGTAAATGTGTATGTGCAAATCTCATTTAACCCTTGCGCTGTTAAAAGTGTTGAGATTTTATTTCGTGTTGATTGAATAGGGGAAAGTCTTCCTCTTGTTGCATTTCCAGAAAGTGCAGTTACAGGGATTTTATCATATCCGTAAAATCTTGCAATTTCTTCTGCTATATCAGCTTCTGCTTCAATATCAGGTCTGAATGTTGGAGCAATTACTGTCATATTCTTTTCATCAACAACAAATTCCAAAGCCTTTAAGTATCCAATCATTTCTTCTGTTGAAAGGTTTGTGCCTAAAAATGCATTGATTTTATCAGGTCTTAGTGTGTGAACTTTTTGTTCTTTTTTGTTTCCGATAACATCAATCAATCCGCCGACAACCTCACCACATTCAAGCATATCTACAAGCTCACAAGCTCTTTCGATTGCAGGAAGTGCATTATTTACATCAAGTCCCTTTTCAAATCTTGAAGATGACTCAGTTCTTAAACCTATTCTTTGAGCAGTTAAACGAACTGATGAAGCATCAAAGGTTGCAGATTCAAATATAACTGTTGTTGTGTCATCTTTAACCTCAGAGTTAAATCCACCCATAACGCCTGCAACTGCAACTGCCTTTTCACCATCAGAAATAACAAGGTCATCAGCACAAAGTTTTCTGTCCTGCTCGTCAAGTGTTTTTATGATTTCACCATCACAAGCATTTCTTACAACAATTTTATTTTGTGCTAAATCTCTTAAGTCAAAAGCGTGCATAGGTTGACCGTATTCAAGCATAATGTAGTTTGTTATATCAACAATGTTGTTAATTGAACGAACACCGCAAGCACGAAGTCTTGAAACAAGCCATTTTGGCGATGGACCAATTTTAACATTCTTAACCATTTTAGCACAGTATCTCATACACTTGTCAGGGTTTTTAACTTCGACAGATAATGTATCATTGATATTTTCATTATTTTCTTTGTATTGAGGTTTATGAAGATTAAATGGTCGCTTAAATGTTGCTGCAGTTTCTCTTGCAAGACCGATAACACTGAAGCAATCAGGTCTGTTTGATGTAATTTCAAATTCAACAACATCTTCATTTAAACCAAAATAATCTTTAATTTCAATTCCGATTTGCGTATCATCAGGTAATATAAGAATTCCGTATTCAGGCTCATAACCTAAATCTGCAACAGAAATTCCAAGCTCATCGTGTGAGCAAAGCATACCGTTTGATTCAACACCTCTTAGTTTTCCCTTTTTAATTTTAATTCCACCAGGTAGGGTAGAGCCATCAAGTGCAACAGGAACAATGATACCTGCTTTCACATTTGGAGCACCACAAACAATTTGCAACTCCTCACCTGTTCCTGCATCAACTGTGCATATGTGCAAATGGTCGCTGTCAGGGTGGTCAACACAAGTTAAAACCTTACCTGTTACAACCTTATTTAAACTATCTCCAGCATTCTCAACACCCTCAACCTTTGAGCCTGACATTGTAAGCTCGTGTGCATATTGTTTTGGTGTGATGCCAGACATATCTGTATAATCATTAAACCAACTCATTGGTACTTTCATTCTTTATCATTCCTTTCTATATCAAATTAAAACTGTTTTAAGAATTTCAAATCATTTTCATAGAATAATCTGATATCATCAATTCCATACTTACGCATAACCATTCTTTCCAAACCGATACCAAACGCAAAGCCTGAATATACCTCGGGGTCTATACCACAGTTTGCAAGAACCTTTGGATGTACCATACCACAACCAAGAACTTCAATCCAGCCCTCGCCTTTACAAATTCTGCATCCCTCACCGCCACAAACAAAACAAGCCACATCAAGTTCAGCAGATGGCTCGGTGAATGGGAAGTGGTGAGGCCTGAAACGGACCTTACAGTCTTCACCATATAGTGATTTCATACAAGATTCCAATGTACCCTTTAAATCTGCCATTGTGATACCCTTGTCAACAACAAGACCTTCAATCTGGTGGAAAACAGGGGAGTGTGTTGCATCTGATGCATCACTTCTGTATACAATACCAGGGGCAATAATTCTTATTGGTGGTTTTTTATTTTCCATAACACGAACCTGCATTGGAGATGTTTGTGTTCTTAGCACTATGTTATCCTCAATATAGAATGTGTCCTGTGTATCTCTTGCAGGGTGATTTTTTGGAATGTTTAAAGCTTCGAAGTTGTAATAATCAGTTTCAACCTCAGGTCCTTCTGCAACTTCAAAACCAAGACCTATAAATATTTCTTTAAATTCATTCAAAGTCTTTGTAAATGGATGAAGTGAACCGATGTCAGGAGTTTTTCCAGGCATAGTCACATCAATAACCTCTTCTTTTAACTGCTTGTTTTGAAGCTCTGCTAAAAGCTCAGTCTTCTTCATATCAATTTCGTTATTTAAGAAATCCCTGATTTCATTTGCCAAAGCTCCAATAACAGGTCTTTCTTCTGCTGATAATTGTCCCATTCCTTTTAAAACTGAGGTCAATTCACCTTTTTTTCCAAGATACTTAATTCTTAAGTCTTCTAAAGTTTCAAGGTCTGAAGCATTTTTTAACAGGTCTTCAACAGATACCTTGATTTGTTGTAGTTTTTCTTTCATTTGTTTTCAATCCTTTCTTTTTTCATTAACCGAGCAGGGGAATATAAAAATAAAAAATCCCTGCTATAAAGCAGGGACGAAAAAAATTTCCGTGGTACCACCCAAATTCCTGAAATAATCAGGCACTTATTTAAACGAATGACGGTCGCAACCCGTTATCGA
>JAFXBO010000203.1 GCA_017521775.1 Clostridia bacterium
GGGAGGGGGATACCCCCACCCCCTACCCAGCCAGGTGGAGAGGTTCATTGCAATCCATGCAAGATATTCTCACAATTCTGGTTGCTCTCACACTCATACCACAGCAGGGGCAGATGTACTTCCTTGTGCTGGAGGTCTTGCCTGTGCCTGGAATGTTGGGTGCACCATTGTGGGTTCCTGTTCCACCAATCTGGAAGCCTGTGCATTCATTCCTGTTCAGGAGAATATCAGTCAATCCATTCTTCAGGACAAACTCCAGGAGGCTGTCAGAAGGGGAGGTTCTTGTCCAGCCATATTTCTTATCATGGTCAATCAAAAGCCCATGTGCTTCAGCAGAAGCCTTGAAATGCTTGTTGTGGTAGGTTCCCCCTCTGCTACAATCCTGCACACCCTGGATGTAATTGTGGTAGTGTACCATCTCATGCAGGAGGGTGGCACACACTTCCTCAATGGGTCTTGCCAGAGTTCCAGCACCAATGTTGATTTCATGGCTTGCACCATTCTTGCTGATCCAGGTATCATCTCTCAGGGAGAAGTGTCCATAAGCTCTTGGAGTGGACTGAATGGTGATGGTAGGTCTTGAAAGTGCACTTTCAAAATATTCTTCATTCAGAAGATCAAAAACCTTGTTCAGATACCCTGCAACTCTGTTGTAGCTGGTCAGTTCTTTCATTTGTTTTCCTCCTTGATTTGGAGGGGCAGAGGCTTTATAATAAGCATACCCCTTAACTGATTGTGATAGGTTGGTTTTTGGGTTGCCCTTGGAAGTGTTGCAGCACTTGCAAGGGCTTTTCTTATGCAATGGAAAATCTCTTACTGCTGACTTGCTTGATGTAGGCTTTGTAAACATCAGGCATGACCTTTTTGAATGCAGTGCTGTCAAACCTCTGGCTGAGAACTGAAGTCCATCTAATGATGTACTGTCCAGCTTCCAGTTCCTCTGTATCTCTGCTGAGCATTTCAGCTTTGATTTCATCTCTCAGGGTTTCTGCCTCTGCCTTGGCTTCTTCAATCAGGGCTTCCAGTTCCTTCAGGGCTTCAATTTTAGAGGTAATTTCAATGGTAGACATAAGTTCTATCTCCTTTTCATTTTTGCTGTCTCTCCAGCTTGCCAAAGCTCTTTTGTGTTTGATGTAGGACTTACAACAGGCTTTGTTGAAATTGGGCTGTCCTTAACTACAATGATATTATACACCATCAATGGTGTAATGTCTATTGGCAGAATACACCAAAAGTGGTGCAAAATATTGTGTAAGTTTTACATTGATTTTGGTGTAATTATATGATAGAATAAGGATGCTGGAAGAGAGGCACTTTTATAAGAAGCCACCCAGGGAAGGGAGCAGAGCTATGCCTATTGTTTATAAGATTGATATTCTGGAAGCTTTGAAAAGCAAAGGTTACAACACCAACAAATTAAGAAAAGAAAAGCTTCTATCTGAGAGTGTTATCCAGGGTTTGAGAGACAACAGATACATAACACTACCCAACATCTCCACCATCTGTGCTCTGCTGGAATGTCAACCAGGGGACTTACTGGAGTATGTTCCTGATCCTGAATAATCCAGGGGATAGCTATGTCTGTACACCAACAGCAAAAGGAATTGTGGTCATACCTTTGCTGAAGCCCAGCCTCAATGCCCCAGGGGGTCACAAGTTTGCACACTCAGAACCAATGATTGGGGTACCCCCCACCCATTTCAGGAAAAATAAAAATTTTTTCTCTTATATACTATATATATGACCTGCACAATTTCCAAAAGCATAATTGATTCTGGAAGATGGGCTTGAGGACTGTAAAGGGTATAATGAAAAAATGCACACAAGGATCAAAAAATCCCTGTGTGCATTTCTGTTTTATTTGAAGCTGTCACAAATTTCTTTCTTTGCCAGTTCCAGTGCCTGTCTGAGTTCCTCACTGACAGCAGTATTTAATGCCTTTTGGTATCTTTCCTTCTGAAGCCTCTCTTCATGTTGCTTCATAACATAGTTTTTCCAGGCATACTTTACCTCATGGTAA
>JAFXBO010000204.1 GCA_017521775.1 Clostridia bacterium
ATTTATGGTATAATATTTATGATATAATTAATCTATTTAGGTTTAGGAGGGAAATTCAGATGATAACATTGTTCAAAGTTTTGCACATAATTGTAACAGTTTTACTTATCGCAGTTGTTCTTATGCAGGAAAGCAAGGACCCTGGTTTAAAGAGTATAGCAGGTTCAACACCTGATATGGGAGATTCTTTCTTCAGCAAGAATTCAGGCAGAACAAAGGCTGCATTCTTATCAAAGCTTACAGGAGCTCTTTCAATTATGTTCCTTATAACAACACTTGTGTTGGTTGTTCTTTAATTTTTTAATTAATTAAACAAAACGGAGATGTGTTTTTTCACATCTCCGTTTCATTTTGTCCTTTTAAATTCTTCGGCTAATTTTTTTAGCGCCTTTTTCTCAATTCTTGAAACATAGGAACGGGATATCCCCAAAATATCTGCTATTTGTTTTTGAGTTTTTTTCGTTTTACCACCAATTCCATATCTCCAGCATATTATATCAATTTCATTTTTTTTCAGAACCTTGCCCATAACCTTATATAGTTTTTTTATATCTGCCTTGACTGATATTTTATCAACTATATCAATATTTTCTGCAGGAATTATATCAGCAATAGTGAGTGTGTTTCCGTCCTTGTCACACCCTATCGTTTCATCGAGCGACACCTCATTTCCTTGCTTCTTAGTGGTTCTTAAAAACATCAGAACTTCGTTTTCAATACATCTTGAAATGTACGCAGCAATTCTCGTATTTTTCTTTGGATTAAATGTATTTATCCCCTTTATAAGACCTATAATTCCCACCGATATCAAATCATCTGCATTATATTCATTGCTATATTTTTTAGTGATATGTGCAACTAAACGCAAATTATGTTCAACAAGCGTATTTCTTGCATCCATATCCCCTTTTTGAAACAGTTCTAAGCATTTTCTTTCCTCTTGGGCTGATAGCTGTTTGGGAAATGCGTTTCCATTACCGACATAGCCTGCCAAAAACATAAGCTCGTGTAATAATTTAAATAATAATTCAAGCATTATAACCATTCCTTTTTATTAATATAATTAATCCTATTCAAAAATATTTTATAAAGTGTCATAACGCTTATCCCTTTTTATGAATAATCTTTATAAAGTGCGAAAATAATATAAAAATAATTACTGTCTGAGAGTGTTCTAAATGATAAAAATCGGCATACTTGCTCCTGAAAATAGCAAGGAAATAGCAAAAACCTTTCTTGATATTTTCAAGATGAATCATATTGTTGTTGCGATTTGTGAAAACTCAAAAGAAATAAAAAATAAAATATCATTTTTTGAAAAAAACAGAATAGAATATGCTTTGATAACATTTGACCAACACTTAATCTATCCCATTGATTTAGATGTTTTAATTCTTGATAATGCTCCCAACACCACATTGGTGACTTACAGTCTTATTGATTGTGTCAACGATAAAACAATACTAATCTATAACACTGACAATGGATATCTTCCGAAATTAGAGCATCAAAATGCAATTGACTACGGTTTCTCTGCAACATCAAGCGTTACTGTTTCGTCAATTGACTATTTCAACGAAAAAAAATCCTTTGTTCTATATGTTCAACAACCTCTGCACAATCCGTTTTGCGATGATATTCTTATAAGCGAAATTCCCATCACTCCTATTAACAATCAGGAAATCTCAAACCAACTGCCTGCAGTTATAACTGCACTGCTATTTGATATCCCGATTTGTAACACAATAAATAAACTCAAAATTTAGCATAAACCTTTTTGGATTGGAATAGAATAATCTATAAATGATAATAACGATTGCAAGGGCGCAATCCAAAGGAGGAATTTATTTATGGAAACCAATACCGGCAACAATCTTGCCCAGGTATGCGGTGTTGTTGATGACGAACTGCAGTTTAACCACGAAATTTTCGGAGAAAGCTTTTACACCTTTACCTTAAAAATGCCGAGACTTTCAGGCACAAGCGACAGAATAAAAGTTATGATATCTGATAGACTTCTATCTGACTTTCCTTTGAGCATAGGCGATTATGTTAATATTACTGGTCAATTCCGTTCATATAACAGCTATGAAAATGGTGATAACAAACTAGTTTTAACAGTTTTTGCAAAGGATATCAGTTTCTGTGAAGATGAGTTACCAAAGAATTTGAACTCTCTTTTCTTAAACGGATATGTGTGCAAAGAGCCTGTTTACAGAACTACTCCATTTGGCAGAGAAATTACTGACTTATTGTTAGCTGTTAACAGAACTTATAATAAATCCGACTACATACCTGTTA
>JAFXBO010000205.1 GCA_017521775.1 Clostridia bacterium
AGTTGCGGTTTTTCAATTTGTAATAAAGCCCAACTCAGAGGCTATAACAAATGCAGTTGAACAGATAATAGCTGATAAAGAATTCATTGAAGAATTTGAAATCGAGGATATCCCAGAGGATTTGATAGATGAAGCTCTGTCAGGGATAACTCCGGACGATGGTCAGAAAGAAGCTTCCAAACCTGTAAAACCCAGAGATGAATATAAAAATACATACGACTATATCAAAGACAATGTTGACAGCGCTGATTTTGAAAAAGGCGTTGCCTATGCTGCAAGAATCGATATAGTATATGTTATGGGACTCTTAAAGGACGGGCTGACAGTCCCTGAAAAGAAAGAATTAAAAGCATACTTAAAGGAACGCTTCACAAATGAAGAAATCAAAGAAGGAATTGCATTATATAAAAAATACTCATATTTATTAAAATAAACAAAGGCTGAAAGGAAAGATAAAAATGGATACAAGAACAGTGCTCGTTATTGACGATGAACAACCAATAGTGGAAATACTTAAATTTAATCTTTCAAAGGAAGGATATAATGTGTTAGAAGCATTTGACGGAGCAACAGGCTTGGAGCTTGCGCTTTCCCAAAATCCTGACCTTATATTGCTTGATGTTATGCTTCCTAAGATGGATGGATTTGAGGTTTGCAGAAAAATCCGTGAAAAGTCATCAGTTCCGATTATAATGCTCACCGCCAAGGAAGAAGAGGTTGACAAGGTGCTCGGCTTGGAGCTTGGTGCTGACGATTATATGACAAAGCCATTCTCTGTTCGCGAATTAACTGCAAGAGTTAAGGCTAACTTAAGAAGAATGATAATAGATAAAACTTCTGATTCAAATGAAGCCGGTGCAGTTATAACATCAGGCGACCTTGTTATTAATACCGAAAGATACGAGGTTAAGAAAAGAGATGTCGTTGTTGACATCACTTTAAGAGAGTTTGAACTGTTAAAATTCCTTGCTATGCAACCTGAAAAGATATTTACAAGAGAAAATCTTTTGGAAAAGGTTTGGGGATATGAATATTACGGCGATGTCAGAACAGTTGATGTAACTGTAAGAAGACTTCGTGAAAAAATTGAAGACGATGCAAGCATTCCAAGATATATCATTACAAAAAGAGGCGTTGGCTACTATTTCAACAGGGCGTGATTATAAATGTTTAAAAGCATACAGTATAAAATTGTATCGGTTTTCGTTCTGTTGACGCTTTCACTCATAACCATTGTCGGCTCATTTATGGTTGTAAATATTGTTAATTTTTATAACGAAGAATTTTTCGTTATGATGGATAAGGTTTTTAATGAGAAGTTTGTTTATGACCTCAATCAGCTTGCAAAAAGCGAAGAGCCTTTAAAAAGCGTTGAGTCGGCAGTTTCTTCATACATAGGCCCTCTCGGAATTGATACCTACAGATTTTATAGTATATTAGATGCCAAAACAGGCAATGTTTTGTTAAGCTCTGACCCATCAAAAGTCTCGGGGATTAATAAAACCGATAATATTATAATGGCGATGTCTGGAAAAACAGGCAACATTATAAATAATGACAAAAATTATATGGACTATGCTGTTCCTGTCAATCTTGACGGGAACAATCGTTATATTGTCTATATTAAGGATACAAAAGAGGAGCTTAATTCTATAACGAACAATGTATTGGTAATTGTTATTGAATCACTTTTGTTAGCTATTTTAGTGTCTGTTATAATCGGTTACTTATTGGGAAAAACTATAAGTGTACCTATTATCAATCTTACAAAAAGAGCAGAAAGGCTTGCTGCAGGCGAATTTGATGTAATGGAAATATCCAAAGAGAATGACGAAATCGGCAGACTTTCAAATTCGTTTGGCTATATGTCGGAGGAGCTTAAAAAAACTATTATTGAGGTAAATGAAGAAAAAACTAAAATCGAAACAATTCTTCTTAATATGACCGACGGTATATTGGCTTTTGACTTATCAGGGAAACTAATTCTTTCAAACCCTGAGGCACAAAAATTTATGTCGGGTGAGGATTTTGACACCATCACCTTCGATGAATTCTTTAAAAAAATTGAAGCAAACATAACCTTGGGTGACCTTATATATATTAAGAACGAAGCCTCTCCTGAAAGGCTTGTTAATTATAATGACAGATATTTAAAACTAAATTATGCTACAATCGAAACAGATAACAAAATAAGTGGAGTTTTAGTTGTTATGCACGACATAACAAATCAGGAAAAATTAGAGCTTTCAAGACGGGAATTCGTATCAAATGTATCTCACGAATTGAGAACTCCTTTGACAACTGTCAAATCTTATGCAGAAACACTTATGGACGAATCCATGAATGATAAGGATTTACAATCAAGATTTTTATCAGTTATAATCAAGGAAGCAGACAGAATGACAAGAATTGTCAAGGATTTGTTGACATTATCAAAGCTTGACGAGGCACAAAACGAGGTAATTGAGCCTGACGACATTAACCTGCAGGTACTCTTAGACGGTGTCATTGAAAAGATGTACATCACTGCAAAAAAGAAAAACCAGGAAATTACATATAAGCCTATCAACGAAGTGCCTGTTTTCAAAAGCAATCGTGATAAATTGGAGCAGGTTATCATAAATATTGTTTCAAACGCCATCAAATACACCTCCGACGGAGGAAAAATCGATTTGGTTTCAGGAAAACTTTATAATGATGCCTTTGTTAAAGTAATCGACAATGGAATTGGTATTCCAAAGGAAAATATTCCAAGACTATTTGAAAGATTTTATCGAATTGACAAAGCAAGAAGCCGTGACACAGGCGGAACAGGCTTAGGACTTGCTATTTCCAAGCAGATTATTGAAAATATCGGCGGAACGATAACAATTAACTCGGAATTCGGCAAAGGTACAGAAGTGATTATCACCTTTCCTATTTTGTAATATAATGTTAGACTGTAGTAATGGCTCTGTAACATTTATATGGTATAATGTATATACAAAAATATAATTGAGGCACTGTCTCAATTTCCATATATAACATTTTAAGGAGGTATGCATATGTTTAAGAAATTAATAACATCCATCATTTTATGCGCAACATTGTCATCAATTGTTCCTTGCATTAGTTACGCTGATTTTGGAAATACAATTTCATTAACTGAAAAGGGCAATTCAACAAATATCATATACATAAAAAGACCTGAATCCCTTTCTGCTTCAACCTCTGACAGAACATATACAATTTCTGCAGTAGGAGAAAAAGGAACAAAAATAAAGGTATATAAGTATAATCCTTCAACAGATACTTGCACAATTATCAAAAACGAAACCTATATCGGTGCAAGTGGACTATATAGCGTTGTGGTAGATTTGCCTGACAATTCAAATATCTTTATGGTAACTGCTGAGAATCAGAAAGGCTCACAGGCAGTCAGAATTGATATTGATAAAATTAAAAAAAGCACAATAGACAGATTAAAGAGTGTGACAGTAACAATCAGGAACTTTTTCCGTTAATAATTTGAGAGGAAAGTTATGAATAAGGAACGAATAAAAAATTTATTGCTTGTGTTCCTGATAGCCATGAATTTTATTCTGGGTAGTAGAATATTGTTTGAGAGAAAATTATGGCCATCCGGCTATAATTTTTTTTCTAATATAAGCAATTGGGAAATAACAAGCATTTATCAGAACATCAAAAGCTTTTTTGATAATGACACAATTTATAAAAGCCGTTTTTTGTCGCCCGAAAAAATTGTGATTAACACAGGTGACCAGACAACAAGACTTTCTCTTGATCCTGCTGATGCAGAGTTTAATCCGATTTTAGAAGAGGCTTATATTGTTTTGCAAAAGGCACTTTCTGATAATACTATTCCAACAAATCAGATTTCAAGAGGTGAATTTTATTCTGCTCTTAATTCAAGCTCAGTTTATTTGGAGTACCCTGCAGAATACAGCGCAGACCTTTTTGCAAGACTAATCGGTACAAATTATGAGGCAATGACCAAAATTTTAAACACTTTTTCCGATGTTGCCATTTCCTATTCACCGAAAACCTGCGTTTATTTTGCAGATATAGAAAATGATATATTCTATAAAATCAATGTGAATAAAAGCAGTGAAGAGCTTGTTATGAGATTAGGCGAGTGTATTGAGTCAAGACAGGGTAATCACCCAATTATAAACTATTCGTATGACCTAAAATTTGACCAGCCATTCGGAGCACAGAAAACCACTCTTAATCCGTTAATACAGGTTTATTCAAGCGCAGAAGAATATCCAACAATAATATCTAAAAACCCTGTTTTGGATAAAAATATTCTTGATAATATTTTAAAAATATTTGAAATGAATCCAAATACAATGAGCAGATATACTCAAGCTGGAGGAACAACTGTTTTCGTCGAAAACAATGCAACCTTAAAAATTGATAAAAACGGTTATTTAGAATACGAAAAAACTGCCTCATCCCCGGAAGTGCTTGATGAATATTCGATGCTGACAACTGTTGCCTCAATTGCAGATGGCGTTAACAGAACAATTAAAAATGAAAATGCAATGAGCATTTCAAAAACATACTCATTGCAAGACGGAACAATTGCCCTTGATTATATTGCAGGGGGCTTACGGGTTAATCTTAATTCAGAAAAGCTTTCTCATGCAGTTGAAGCAAAATTTGAGAACGGTCAGCTAAAAAGCTATAGACAGTTAATAAGAAGCTATGAGACAACAGCAAACAAAACAAAGCCTTTTGAATTTTTAGAGGCTCTTGACATTGCAATCTCTGAATATTCAAAATCAATGAATGAGATTAATATTAATAAAATGTATATCGGTTATAATGATGATGCCGAATTAGGCGAAAAAAATGCCGAGTGGATAGTTAATGTTGATAATGTTATAATAGGAGAGTGATAAAGGATGAATTGGAGCAAGGTAAAATCAATTATGATTGCATTTTTGATACTTGTAAATCTATCACTTCTTTCCTATATTGTGTTTGAAGAAATTTCAGATAACAAACGAATTTCCAAAATGACAGACACAACAGTCTCACTTTTGGCAACACAGGATATAAAGGTTGATGAAAAGCTTGTTTTGGATAGTGCCAAAAAGAAAACTGCCAACAGTCTTTATGTTGACAATGTGATTTCAGACTATAAATCATTTTCAAATTCTATTATCGGTGGCGAGATTACATCGGTTAACGCCGATAAATATAAGTCCGAAAATGGTGAAGTTACCTTTAAAGGCGACTATTTTAGCGCAGTTTCATCAGAGGGTAATTTCCTATATAGAGAGAAAATCACCAAATCGAATGCTTTAAGAATTAGCGAAAAATATCTTGACGAGCTTGGCTTTGATACTAAAAATTCAGAAAAAAATATAACAGAGGAAAATAATATTATCAAGGTTTCCTTTAATAAAGAAATAGATAACCTCCCTGTCTTTAAAACGGGTGTAACACTCCAGATGAATGAGTCGGGAATTATATCATTTTACGGAAGCTGGTATAATATAAGCGAACAAAACTCCTCCATTGCCGAGCTGAAAAGCATATCAGGAGTTTTGGTTGAATATATGAACAAAAAATCAGGCGCATCAATAATTTCCGATATTAGACTTGGTTACCTGGTTCCAGAATTCGGAACATTTCACGAAAGTGTATTGCTGACACCTGTTTGGAAAATAACTGATGATAATAACGACACAGTTTATATTGATGCAAGAGAAAATAACTAACGAGGAAGTGCAAAAATATGCGTACAAATTTTAAAAGCTTACTAAATTCCACTCTTTCAGAGGATATGGGAATTGATTTTGGCTCACACAACACTTTGATTTACATAAAAGATAAAGGTGTAGTTCTTGATGAGCCATCATATATTGCGCTTGACACAAGGACAAACGAGCTTATTGCAATCGGAAAAGAAGCATATGAAATGATAGGCAAAAACCCAAAATTTACAAAAGTACTTTGTCCGATTGAAAACGGAGTTGTTTCCGATATTGATTTGGCAACAAGAATGCTACGAACTTTTTTTTCAAAGATATATAAAAAAACTGTCTTAAAACCAAGGATTATGCTTTCTGTTCCGTCTGACTTAACAGATGTTGAGCGTCACTCAATTACTGAAGTTTTGAGATTGTCAGGTGCAAGGGAAGTGTATTTTATCAACTCTCCAATCGCTGCTGCAATTGGTGCAGGTTGCGATATATCACTCTCCCGAGGTATGCTAATAGCAAATATCGGTGCAGGCCGCTCAGATGTTTCATCAATATCTTTAGGACGTTCTGTAGTCGGTAAATCAATTAAAACTGCAGGTAACACTTTTACTGAGGCCATAATAAAGTATGTCAAAAATACTCATAACATAAATATCGGCTACCAGACAGCTGAAAATGTGAAAAAGACAATCGGATGTGCATTCCCTATGGAGAAAATTACATCTATGAACATTTCAGGGTGTGATGCAGCAAATGGTCTTCCACGATTTATAAGCATCAATTCCGAAGAGATAAGAGAATGCTTGTCCTCTTGTCTCATACAAGTGTGTGATTTAATCAAAACAGTCATCACAGACACCCCACCTGAACTCATCTCGGATATAACTGACGATGGAATTTTGATAACAGGCGGTGGAGCAATGCTTTATGGGCTTGATATGTATTTAAAAAATGAATTGGGACTAAAGGTGTTTGTTACAGAAAATATGCTGTCTTGCGTGATTGATGGCATCGGTATAGAACTTTCAAAGCTTGACTTATCTGATGCTCAAGGGGGAAAATTCTATTATGCAATCAATTGAGCTTTTGGAAAATGAACAGCTTGATAATTTAGAGCTTTGCGGACTTAGAATAATACAAAAAAAAGATGGGTTTAAATTTGGCACAGATGCAGTTTTGTTATCCGATTTTGCAAAGGATATACCATCTGAAAACACTCTTGACCTATGCTCAGGCACAGGTATTATACCATTTTTATTATATGGAAAAAGCAAGACAAGAAAGTTCACTGCTGTTGAAATTCAAAAAGATATGGCACAAATGGCACAAAAATCGGTAGAGCTTAATGAACTATCAGAAAATATTTCGGTAATATGTGCAGATTTAAAGGACTCGGTTAAAATTCTTGGAAAAAGACAGTTTGACTTAGTAACCTGCAATCCTCCATATTTAAAAAACAGCATTAAAAACGAAACAGATTCAAAAACAATAGCTCGACACGAGGTTTTATGCACTCTTGAGGATATAATAAAAGCTTCCTCAGAGCTTTTAAAAACAACAGGCAGAATTGCGATGGTGCATCGTCCGACAAGAATTGCTGAACTGTTATATCTTATGAGAAAATATAAATTAGAGCCAAAACGAATGAGATTTGTTCACAAAAACATTTCTTCCCCACCAGTTTTAGTTTTGGTTGAGGGATTGTATGGAGCAAAAAGCGATATTAATGTGCAAAAACCGTTAATATTATATGATGAAGATATGCAAGAAACAGATGAATTAAAAGAAATTTACGGTCATTTAAGAGGAAATAAAGGAGAAATTTAATGAGTGGAACACTTTATCTTTGTGCCACACCAATCGGCAATCTTTCCGATGTGTCAACACGCTTTATTAAAACATTAGAGCTTGTCGATATAATTGCTGCCGAGGACACAAGAGTAACATTAAAGCTATTAAATCATTTCAATATAAAAAAACAACTGACAAGCTACCACGAGCATAACAAACACGAAAAGGGCGAATATTTAGTGTCCCTTTTAAAAGAGGGTAAGAATGTTGCCCTCGTTTCGGATGCAGGAACACCTGCAATTTCCGACCCTGGCGAAGATTTAGTAGGACTGTGTATAGAAAATGATATAAATGTCACATCAATCCCAGGCTGTGTCGCGCTTATAAATGCTCTTATTCTGTCAGGACTTTCAACAAAAAGATTTTCCTTTGAAGGCTTTTTATCGGTAAACAAAAGACACAGAAAAGAACACCTTAAATCTTTGGCAAACGATACTCACACAATGATATTTTACGAGGCTCCTCATAAACTTCCCTATACTCTTTCAGATATGGCAGAGGTATTTGGAATGGAGAGAAAAATCGCATTGGTGAGGGAACTGACAAAACTACACGAAGAGGTTTTAAGACTTACTCTTGGTGAGGCTATAGCGAAATTTAATGAAGATAAGCCAAGGGGTGAATATGTTATCATTATTGACGGATGCTCCGAGGAAGAAATTAAAACAGAAGAAGAATGGTGGAGTGAACTATCTGTAATTGAACACGTGGATAGATATATCGAAAAAGGTACAAGCTCAAAAGACGCGATTAAACAAACTGCGTTAGATAGAAATGTTTCAAAAAGAGATGTATATAATGAATACCATAAATCATAACGAGGTGTGAAAATATGAAAGAAAAAATGACACCAAAAAAAGCAGCCTTGCTTGGTGCAGGTGCTGCCGTAGTATATGGCTTTATAAAGGGCAAAGGAATTTTTAATGTTCCAAGATTTTATGACCAGCATAAAGCAGTTGAAAACTATTTAAGAACTTATCACAACGGTGCAAATCACGGAGATATCATAAAAACAAATGACGGATGGGTTTGTATTGTGAACATAAATGAAGAACAGATTCTTTTGAATCTGCAAAAATCAGAAGACGGAGCATATATATTCTCAGAGGAAAAATTAGAGGAATAGCAAAGCTATTCCTCTTTTATTATTTTTCAAGTGTATGAATTTTATCTATTCTTGTCTGGTGTCTGCCACCTTCAAATTCTGCTTCCAACCATGCATCAACAATCTTAAAAGCCAACTCTCTTCCAATAACTCTTCCACCCATACAGATAACATTCGCATTATTGTGGCGCTTTGTCATCTCTGCAGAATAGATATCATGACAATGAGCAGCTCTGATACCTTCTATTTTGTTTGCTGCAATAGAAATTCCAATACCTGTTCCACAGATTAAAATTCCATTTTCACATTCCTTATTATTAATTGAGTCGCAAACTGTTTTTGCAACATCAGGATAATCTATGCTGTTTTCATCATAGCATCCAAAGTCTTTAAACTCAATTCCTTTTTCCTCAAGATGTTTAATTATATGTCCCTTTAATTCAAAACCTCCGTGGTCACTTCCGATTGCTAACATTGTTCCTTTTCCATCCTTTCTCTTTCTTCTGCTTCACGCTCTGCCTGTGGTTTTCTAAGATAAATTGGTGCAAGCTCATAACAAGAAATTGTTTTCCCCTCATCATAGAGCTTTTTTGCAGCAGCCGCAAGGCCTGATGCTCTTTGCTCATTTGCACTGACTGGTGCAAACAATGCTTTTTCTCCCATCTTTTCCTTGATATATTCCTTGTGAACACTCACTCCGTCACCTAGGAATACAACTTTTTTATCTAATCCCAAAAGCTCATCAATGAGGTCATCAACCGACAATGCTCTTGGTTCACAAATTTCCTTAATCTCACCATCATTCCATTCATAAACAGCATTATATACCTGATCTCTTCTTGCATCCAGAATCGGCGAAATTATATATTCACAAAATGGCAGATTATATGCCATTGCCTCTAATATGCTGACTCCAACTACAGGAATATTCAAAGCATGAGCCATTCCTTTAACTGCAG
>JAFXBO010000023.1 GCA_017521775.1 Clostridia bacterium
TTTCCTTTCAGCCTTTGTTTATTTTAATAAATATGAGTATTTGTTATATAGTGAAATTCCGTCGTTAATTTCTGAATTCGAAAATCTCTCTTTTAAGTATGCTTTTAATTCTCTCTTTTCAGGAACTGTCAGTCCGCCTTTCAAGAGTCCTAAAATATATGATACATCAACTCTTGAAGCGAAGGAAATTCCTTTTTTTAAGTCGGCGCTCTCAACATTGTCTTTGATGTAATCATATGTATTTTTATATTCTGTTTTTGGTTTTACGGGTTTTGGAGATTCTTCTATACCCTCAACATTTTCGTCATCAGGTGTTATATCTGATAAAGCCTCATCCACCAAATCTTCGGGAATATCTTCTATTTCAAATTCTTTAATAAATTCTTCGTCAGTTATTATCTGCTCAACTGCGTCTATTATAACCTTTGAATTAGGCTTGATTACAAATTGAAAAACTGCAACAGCTGCTGCAACAAAAATAACGATTAAGGAAAGAAGAACTACGAGAATTGTTTTTATAACCTTTTTCTTGTTCATCAAACTACCTCATTTATAAAAGATAATATTATACTTAATTCTATTATACTATAAAAATCAAAATAATTCAACAAAAAAATATAGGTATTATAAACAAAATTAAGTCTTATTTTTTAGTTAAAGATAAAGTCATTTGAATCTTATGAGCATTGTGGTAAGCAGAATGAGTAATATGGAAAAATTATATATTGTAAACTGAAGCATATATTGCTTGATTTTTCCCGGCTCATGCTTAGAATACTGGCTTAGAGTAATAAGGCTCGCAAGGGAGGAAATGGGTGTGCCTGTCCCTCCTATATTTACACCTATCAACAACGCAGGATAGTTTTTTGTAAAGTGCGATAACAAAACTGCGCTTGGAACATTGCTGATTACCTGACACGACAAAACCGATACTAAAAGAGTGTTTTTGTCAATCAAAGCACTGATTATATTTTTAACGGCATCAATTCTTGCAAGATTTCCTGAAAAAATGAAGAATGCACAAAAGGTTAAAAGCAAGCCATAGTCAACCTCAAGTAATGCATCTCTGTCTAAAAACAGCATTGAAATGGTTATTATAATAACTCCAAGCATAAATGGAATTGTGTCAAAAACTACTGCGATTGAAAGTGCAAAAAGTATTGAATATATAATGGTTTTGTCCTTTTTAAGCTTTATGTCTGCTTCGCTTTTTGAAAGTGTCAAAGGCTCTTTTTTAATAAAAAGACAGCAGATTGTGATAAGTGTTACTGATATTATAAATGGTGGGAACATAATTTCAAAAAACTCTTTTGTCGGAATATTCATATAGGAATATAAATAAAGATTCTGAGGATTTCCGAATGGCGTGAGCATTCCCCCGAGATTTGCAGAAATATTCTGCATTATAAAGGTGAAGGACATTAATTCCTTGTGATTGGTTTGTGAAAGTACAAAATATCCTAAAGGAAGAAATGTTATAAGGGCCATATCGTTTGCAATTAACATAGAGCCTATAAATGTTATGTAAACCAATGCAAGAACTGCAGTCCGTGTGTTCTTAAAGATACAAACAATTTTTTTTGCGACTATCTGGAAAAAATATATGTGCCTTAGGGCACAGACAACTGCCAATGCACAAAACAGACAGGCTAATGTTTTAAAGTCAAAATACGAAAGATATTCCTTGTCAATCGGGACAAGGAATATCGTGATAATGGCTAAAAACCAAGCTATTGTAAAGATTAAGTTTTTTCTGATGAATTTTAATACTATGTTCATTATTCTTCCTCTTTGTGATTATAAATCTCTGCAGGAACAGGAACCTGTTCGAGCATAATATCCTTTCGTGCCTTAGCGTTATATTGTGCATAATATTTGTGTGTGACCTCAATATTTTTATGTCCTAACAATTCTGCAACCATTTTTATGTCAACTCCATCCTCTAAGAGCTGACAGGCAAAGGTTCTTCGAAGAGCGTGAGGTCTTGTTTTATCAGGGTTAGTTATTGAAACGGTTTTGCAATAGTTTTTCAAAAGCTTCTCAATTCCTGCAGTTGTGAAGCGTTTACCGTTTCTGCTTATGAATAAAGCGCCTTTTTCGATGCTTTGTCTTAGCTTTTCTTCGCTTTTTAAGTATTCACTTATTGTTTCCTTAACCTGTTGAGGCATAAAGATTTCCTGTTGGTCGCCACCTTTTCGTGTAACGATAAATGAATTTGTGTCAAGGTCTAAGTCTTCAATATTTAAGTTAATTAACTCGGATACTCTTATTCCTGTTCCAAGGTAGGTTGTGAAAATGGCAGTATCACGAAGCTTTCTTTTTTTATATTCGGTTAAAAGTCTTCCCTCATAATATTTTTCTCCGTTATAAATAACATCTAACAAATCGCAGGTTTCCTGAGAGGTCAGTCTTTTTTTGATTTTCTGGTGTAGCTTTGCAAAATCGACTTTATCAGTTATATTTTCCTTAATTTGTTCTGTTTTATATAGGTAAATAAACATTCCTCTGACTGCCGACATCTTTCTGTTAATCCCGTAGGCAGAGTTTTTATAGACTCTTTTAATAACCTTTCCACTAACAGTATGGGTTTCCTGTTCATACTCGCGAAGATAAGATTTAAAACGAATGAGGTCAGTTACCTTAAGATTATTTATATCTTTTACTGTTATATTTTTTATGTCGCTGATATTATGTAAAACCTCTGATTTTAAATAGTTAAAAAACACACGAATATCAATAGCATACCCAATTTGAGTGTTTATGCTTTCGCCTGTATAATATTCAATAAGATACTCCGTCACAAAGTCAGGAAGCTGGTCTGTATATTCCCTCAGATATGAAAATTTTCTATTAAGAGCCATAATATCACCTCCGATACAAAACAAATTATATCACGAATAAATAAATGTGTAAAGATAAAATTTAAGCAGGCAGTATTAATAAATATTCAAAAAAATTTATAAAATTCAGAAATTCCTATTGACATTATTTAAAAATGATGTATAATAATGTCATATCTCGTTGAAACTTTCAGAATTTTAAAAGACTGAAGGTGAAGGGAACTCCGGAGAATCTCGTATAGAGTGCCGAAGGTGCAAGGTCTAAATGGGCCGAATCTCTCAGGCAAAAGGACGGAGTAGAAATATAGCTTTGTTATGCACTGCTGTTTCTACACGATAATCCGGAGCCGCTTTATAAAAAGCGGCTGTTTTATTTTAAAATTATTTTTCAGGAGGAAGAAAAATGGAAAAGTTTTTGGAAGTTGTTGAATTAATCAACGGCAAAGTCAATGGTTGGGTATGGGGCCCTGTAATGCTTGTATTTTTAGTTGGTACAGGTATTTTCCTTACTTGCGGATTAAAGTTTATGCAGGTTGGTAAAATAGGTTACTGGATGAAGAACACATTTGGTACACTTCTTAAAAAAGATGCAAAGTCAAACAAAGATTCAAAGGCAATTTCATCATTCCAGGCTTTGTGCACAGCATTGGGTGGAACTGTTGGTGTTGGTAATGTTGTCGGTGTTGCAACAGCGATTGCTGCAGGTGGCCCTGGTGCAATTTTCTGGATGTGGTTAGCAGCATTCTTTGGTATGATAACAAAGTATGCAGAAATCGTTCTTGGAATTTTCTATCGTAAAAAGAACTCTGACGGAGAATGGTTAGGCGGAGCAATGGTTTATCTTAAGGAAGGCTTCTCAGGTAAAAAAGGTTTAAAAACTCTTGGCTCTGTTTTAGGTGTGCTTTTTGCAGTGTTCTGTATTTTGGCATCATTCGGTATTGGTAATATGAGTCAGATTAATACTATTGCTGCAAACTTTGAGCAAACTTTTAGTGTTCCTGTTATTGTTACAGGTATAATTCTTTTGGTTCTTATGGCAATTATGGCATTGGGAGGATTAAAGAGAGTTGCTTCAGTTACTGAGAAGGTAGTTCCATTTATGTCTATTTTCTATATTATTGGTGCAATCATAATTATCGCAACTAAGATTACAGTAATTGATGATGTTTTTGTTGCAATATTCAAGGGTGCATTTGGTTTTGATGCTGTTGCAGGCGGTGCTATCGGTGTGGTAATATCTAAGGTAGCAAAAAGCGGTATTGCCCGTGGTGTATTCTCAAATGAAGCAGGTCTTGGTTCATCAGCTCTTGTTCACTCTGCAGCAGATGTTAAAGAACCTGTTAAGCAAGGTATGTGGGGAATATTTGAAGTATTTGTAGACACTATTGTGATTTGCTCACTTTCTGCTTTGGTTATTCTTTCATCTGGCGTTATTGACCTTTCAACAGGTCTTGTTGCAGCTGGATTTACTGCAGACAAATCATCTGTATTGGTAACAGAAGCTTTTGTGGAATCATTCGGAAGCATTGGCGGATACTTTGCAACTATTGCAATTTTCTTCTTTGCAATTTCAACAGTTATTGGTTGGTTTGTTTATGGTTCAAAGGCTTGCGAGTTCTTATTTGGTAAGATTGCAACAGTTGTGTATAAGGTTATCTTCGTATGCTTCGTTTTAGTGGGTGCAACTATGAATCTTTCACTTGCATGGGATATTTCAGACACATTCAATGGTCTTATGGCAATTCCTAACTTGATTGGTTTGTTAGTTCTTTCAGGTACTATATTCAAAGTAACCAAGAACTATTTTGCGAGATTAAAAGGCGAAGATGTTAAGCCAATTCTTTCTGCTTATGATGATATTCAGGCAGAAATGGAAGCAAAAGAAGACTGATAAAAATGCTTACATATAAAAATCTCAAGGAAAATTTCCTTGAGATTTTTTTGCGTTTTTACCGAAAATATACATATTGAAAACGACGTTACTCTATGTTATAATAGATATGTATGAATAAATAATCAGGGGGTGTTGGAAATGAAGCTATATTATGATTTGCACATTCATTCTGCCCTGTCGCCGTGTGGGGATAAGGATATGACACCCAATAATATTGTAAATATGTCGATTATAAAGGGACTTGATATAATTGCTGTAGCTGACCACAATTCATGTGGAAATGTTCGTGCAGTTATGCAGGTGGCTGGGGACAGACTTTTGGTTATACCTGCGATGGAGGTTGAAACGAGCGAAGAAGTTCATATGGTGTGTTATTTCCCTTGCATTGAAGCTTGTGAAGAGATGGACGTTTTTATAAAAGAGCATATGTCGGGAGTTAAAAATCAGGCAGAAATTTTTGGTGAACAGCTATATATGGACTCAGAGGATAACATAATCGGGAAAGAAGAAAATCTTCTTGTGACAGCGACAGATTTGGATATTTTTCAGGTATCTGAGAAAACGAGAGAATTTGGAGGAGTGGCAGTTCCTGCGCACATTGACCGTTCAAGCTACAGCGTTTTATCAAATCTTGGTTTTATTCCACCTGAATTAGTGGTTGGCACTGTGGAAATAACTGCAAAAAACCGTGCAAAAATGGAAAAAGAATATGAAAAAAAGTACAATGTTATTTCCAATTCTGATGCACATTATTTGGAGGACATAGCTGAACCTGAATTCTACATTAATATTATGTCTAAAAGTGCCGAAAAAGTAATTGAATATTTGTGCAAAAGGTAGTAAATAAAAAAAATAGTAGGCATTTATAGATTTTTGTGAATAAAAATGATATAATTGATGGGTATAATAGTTAGGTTTATGATGATACAAATTGTTAATAATTTAACAAAATAGAATAGGAGGGCTATTATGGAGAAAATGACGGTGTTGCCTTTCAACGGCACAAAAGAACAGGAAGCTGAACTAAAAGCAGTAATAGAGAACCATAAAAATATGGAAGGTGCTGCTATTCCGGTGCTTCACAAGGCTCAGGAAATCTACGGATATCTTCCGTTAGAGGTTCAGGAAATGATTGCAGAGGGATTAAATGTTCCTTTGGCAGAGATTTATGGTATAGTAACTTTCTATGCGCAGTTCTCACTTTATCCAAAGGGCAAATATCAGATTGCTGTCTGCATGGGAACAGCTTGTTATGTTAAGGGTTCAGGAGACATCCTTGAAAAAATTAAGGAAAAATTAGGAATTGAGGTTGGTCAGTGCACACCTGACGGAAAGTATTCAATCGATGCTACAAGATGTATCGGTGCTTGTGGACTTGCACCTGTATTGACAGTGAACGATGAAGTTTTCGGCAGACTTACAGTTGATGATGTTGATGATATTTTGAAAAAGTACGAGTAATTTTAAGAGGGTGTCATTATGAAAGAAATTTCATTGCATATTCTTGATATTATGCAAAACTCTGTTACTGCAAATGCTGATTTAATTGAGCTTATAGTAATTGAGGATGAGGAAAATGATATTCTTTCTTTTTCGGTAAAGGACAACGGCAAGGGAATGAGCGAAGAGCTTTTAGCGTCGGTTACTGACCCGTTCACAACGGGAAGGACGACGAGAAAGGTCGGACTCGGAATTCCATTATTAAAGCACGCTTGTGAGTTAACAGGTGGAGGTATTTCAATAAAATCAAAGCTCGGAGAGGGAACTTTGATTACAGCAAGCTTTGTTTACTCTAACATTGACCGTCAGCCTCTTGGAAATATGTCAGAAACAATGCATCAGCTGATAACTTCGTTTGAGGATGTGGATTTTATCTATTCGCATAAGGTTGGCGATAAGGAATTTTTCGTTGATACGCGTGAGTTTAAAAAAATTCTCGGTGGAGTGTCTTTTAAGGAAAATTCAGTGTCTTTGTGGATACTTGAATATTTAAAAGAGGGCGAAGCTGAGCTTTATAATTGATTAAATGTGCATATGCACAGAAAGGAATAGTATTATGAAGAGTTTAGCAGAATTGGAAGCTATAAGACAAAAAGTTTCTCATGGTGTTAATATGAGAAAGGACGACCATGCTACAAGAATAGTTGTGGGTATGGCAACTTGTGGAATTGCAGCAGGTGCAAGACCTGTTATGAACGCATTTGTTGAAGAAATCGCAAAACGAAATCTTGAGCATGTTTCAGTTGTTCAGACAGGATGTATAGGAATGTGCCGTTTAGAGCCAATTGTTGAGGTTATGGTTCCCGGCGAGGAAAAGGTTACTTACATCAAAATGACACCTGAAAAGGCACAAAAGGTTGTTGCAGAACATATCGTGAACGGCCGTCCTGTTAAGGAATATATTGTTGGAGAAAATGATTAATCGTTTGGAAATAAATGAAAGGAATGATTGAGAACATGGATATGGTTAGAGGTCATATTTTGTGCTGCGGCGGTACCGGTTGTACTTCATCAGGCAGTGAACTAATTATTAAAGAAATGGAAAAGCAACTTGCAGAGTACGGCTTGGACAAGGAGTTCAAGATTATCAAAACAGGTTGTTTCGGACTTTGTGCATTAGGTCCTATTATAGTTGTATATCCTGAGGGTGCTTTTTATTCAAGAGTTGAAGTTGGCGATATCAAGGAAATCGTTGAAGAGCACTTGTTAAAGGGTAGAATTGTTAAGCGTTTGTTATATCAGGAAACAATTAACGAAGAAGATAACACAATCAAGAGTCTGAACGAAACAAATTTCTATGCAAAACAGATGAGAATTGCATTAAGAAACTGTGGCGTTATTGACCCTGAAAACATTGAAGAATATATTGCATCAGACGGTTACAAGGCTTTGGGTAAGGTCTTAACTGAGATGACAAGAGAAGAAGTTATTGACGAAATCTTAAAGTCAGGCTTAAGAGGACGTGGCGGCGGTGGTTTCCCAACAGGATTAAAGTGGAAATTTACTTATGCTGCCGAAGGCGACCAGAAATATGTTGCATGTAATGCCGATGAGGGCGACCCTGGTGCGTTTATGGACAGATCAGTTTTGGAAGGTGACCCACACTCAGTTATCGAAGCTATGGCTATTGCTGCTTATGCAATCGGAGCTAATCAGGGCTTTATCTATATCAGAGCAGAGTACCCAATCGCAGTAAACAGACTTCAGATTGCTATTGACCAGGCAAGAGAATACGGCTTGTTAGGTAAAAATATATTTGAAACGGGCTTTGATTTTGATTTGGAAATCAGACTTGGTGCTGGTGCATTCGTATGTGGTGAAGAAACTGCATTGATGACATCTATCGAAGGTAAGAGAGGCGAACCTCGTCCTCGTCCTCCATTCCCTGCAAACAAGGGATTGTGGGCTAAACCTACTATGCTCAATAACGTTGAAACATATGCAAACATTCCTGTAATCATCAACAAGGGTGCAGACTGGTTCAACACAATCGGAACAGAAAAGAGCAAGGGTACAAAGGTATTCGCTCTTGGTGGTAAGATTAATAACACAGGTCTTGTTGAAGTTCCTATGGGAACAACTCTTCGTGAAATCATCGAAGATATCGGTGGTGGAGTTCCAAACGGCAAGAAGTTTAAGGCTGCTCAAACTGGTGGACCATCAGGAGGATGTATCCCTGCTTCATTGATTGATACTCCAATCGACTATGATTCACTTATGGCAATCGGCTCAATGATGGGTTCAGGTGGACTTATCGTTATGGACGAAGACAACTGTATGGTTGACATAGCTAAGTTCTTCCTTGAATTTACTGTTGATGAATCATGTGGTAAGTGTGCTCCATGTAGAATCGGTACAAAGAGATTGTTGGAGATATTGACAAAGATTACTGACGGTAAAGGAACAATGGAAGACTTAGACAAGCTCGAGGAATTGTGCTTAAGCATTAAGAACGGTGCACTTTGCGGACTTGGACAGACTGCACCAAACCCAGTATTGTCAACATTACATTATTTCAGAGATGAATATGTTGCTCACGTTAAAGATAAGACTTGTCCTGCAGGAGTTTGTAAGGCACTTTCAAAATATGTGATTGACCCTGAAAAGTGTAAGGGCTGTAGCTTATGTGCAAGACAGTGTCCTGTTAATGCAATCACAGGTAAGGTTAAAGAGCCATTTGTTATCGACCAGGATAAGTGTATTAAGTGTGGCGCTTGTCAGGCAGCATGTAAGTTCGGTGCAATCGACAAGAAATAATTGAGGAAAGGGATGAATATGATGGTTAATTTAAAGATAAACGGTCAGGATGTCAGCGTACCTGAGGGTTCTACCATACTTGACGCAGCTCGTGAGGTTGGTATCAACATTCCTACCTTATGTTATTTAAAAGATATTAATGAAATCGGTGCTTGCAGAATGTGTCTTGTTGAGGTTAAAGGCGCAAGAGGATTGCAGGCAGCTTGTGTTTACCCTGTATCAGAAGGTCTTGAGGTATTCACAAATTCAGAAAAAGCAAGAAAAGCAAGAAGAATGACTTTGGAGCTTATCTTATCAAACCACGAAAAGAAGTGTTTGACTTGTATCAGAAACAAAAACTGTGAATTACAAAATCTTGCTGAAGAATTGGGTGTTGACACACTTTCATTCGAGGGTGAAAACATTCACTATGAAATTGATGACGAATCAACATCACTTATCAGAGATAACAACAAGTGTATACTTTGCAGAAGATGTATCGGTGCTTGTGACAATCAACAGATTTCAGTTATCTCATGTGTTAACAGAGGTTTTTCAACTGAAATCGGTGCTGCATTCAATAAGTCAATGGCAGATGTTGGTTGTATATATTGCGGTCAGTGTATCGTATCTTGTCCTGTTGGTGCATTGTACGAAAAATCATCAATTCCACAGGTACAAAATGCAATCGACACTGAAGGAAAGCATGTTGTTGTTCAGACTGCTCCTGCAGTAAGAGCAGCATTGGGTGAAGAATTTGGCTTGCCAATCGGAACACCTGTAACAGGAAAGATGGTTGCAGCTCTAAGAAGACTTGGCTTTGACAAGGTATTTGACACAGATACTGCAGCAGATGTTACAATTATGGAAGAGGGAACAGAGTTTATCGAAAGATTTACTAAACAGGAAAAGCTTCCTCTAATCACCTCTTGCTCACCAGGTTGGGTTAAGTTCTGTGAACACTATTATCCTGAATTCTTGGATAATCTGTCAACAGCTAAATCGCCAATGGAAATTTTTGGTGCTATTATTAAGTCATACTACGCTGAAAAGTCAGGTATTGACAAGAAAGATATTTACTCAGTTGCTATTATGCCATGTACTTCAAAGAAGTTTGAGGCTGCAAGACCTGAACATTCAACAAGTGGTGCACAGGATATCGATGCATCATTGACAACAAGAGAATTGGCAAGAATGATTAAGCAGGCAGGTATTGATTTTGCTAATCTTCCTGATGAAGAATTCGACCAGCCATTCGGCGAAGCTACAGGCGCAGGTGTAATCTTCGGTACAACAGGTGGCGTTATGGAAGCTGCTATCAGAACAGTTTACGAAATCTTAGAGAAGAAACCTCTTGATGATTTGAATGTAACTGCAGTAAGAGGTCTTGAAGGTGTTAAGGAAGCGACTTTGAAGATTGCAGGCAAGGATGTTAAGGTTGCAGTTGTTCACGGAACAAAGAACGCAAGAACAATCCTTGAAAAAGTTAAGGCAGGAGAAAAGTATGATTTCATCGAAATCATGGCTTGTCCTGGTGGATGTATCAATGGTGGCGGTCAGCCAATCGTTGATTCAAAGACTCAGGCAACTGTTGATGTTAAAGCCCTAAGAGCAAAAGCTCTTTACACAGAAGACGAAAGAGCAACATTGAGAAAGTCACACGAAAATCCATATGTGGAAATGCTTTATAAGGAATATTTCGGCGAACCTTGCTCACACAAAGCTCACGAATTGTTGCATACTCACTATCAAAAGAGATCAAAGTTCTAATATAAAAGGAAAAGAAGTCGGCAGAGCCGACTTTTTTTTTGAGTGAATTCTGTGTGACATTCAGTTCGTTTGGCAATTTTATTTTACCACATAGTCATAAAAATTACACCCCCTTTTTTTATTAAAAATTATGTCGATGTTCACAGAAAATTAAGAATTTATGTTGAATTTCCTTATTGACTAATAGTTTTAAAAGCAATATAATATAATAGGGTAAGAATGAATTAAAAAAATTACGGAGGTGATATTCTTTGACTGATTTGATAAGGCTTGGAATTGATGTCGGTTCAACAACTGTTAAGGTTGTTTTAACAAACGAAGATAACAAAATCATATACAGTGAATATATGAGGCATTATTCTGATATTAAAAACACTGTGCTTGACTTGTTTTCTCATATAGAAAAGGAAATACATAATAAAAAAATCATAACTGCAATAACAGGTTCAGGTGGACTATTGTTATCAAAAATGCTTGGTCTGCCTTTTGTTCAGGAGGTTATTGCAACAAAAAAAGCAGTTTTAGAGTATCTTCCCGAAACAGATGTTGTTATAGAGCTTGGGGGAGAGGATGCAAAGATTTTGTATCTTTCAAATGGCTCCGAGCAAAGAATGAATGGAACCTGTGCAGGAGGGACAGGCTCATTTATTGACCAGATGGCAGTTTTATTAAAAACCGATGCATCGGGGTTAAATGAGCTTAGCAAGAACCACAAAGCGATATACAGAATTGCTGCAAGGTGTGGAGTTTTTGCAAAA
>JAFXBO010000206.1 GCA_017521775.1 Clostridia bacterium
AATCTTAAAGCAAAAACTGGCACATTATCAAATGTAAGCTCATTTACAGGATATATATCAACACAAAATGGTCACAAATATGTTTTTTGTATAATGACAAATGATGCAAAATCATTGACAAAAGCACAAGGTATTGGTCCAAAAGCTGCACAAAGGATTATATTAGAATTAAAAGATAAACTAAAAACTGTTGATGCATTGCCTGAGGAAATAAAAACTGTAAGCATCGAACAACAGAATTCACAATCAGAAGCCATAACTGCCCTGACTGTTTTAGGCTATTCATCAACGGATGCAAAGCAAGTAGTATCAGGAATTGATCCTGATATAGGTGTTGAAAACATTATTAAGGAAGCATTAAAAATTTTAATGAAGCAGGTGTAAAAATTGATTTTTGATGATAATGAAAGAATTGTTACAGGGGATTATATTGAAGAAGATACTGAAATTGAGTCAGGACTAAGACCCCGTCAGTTTAGTGATTACATAGGTCAGGAAAAGGTTAAAACAAACCTTGAAATTTATATTAAGGCAGCTCTTGACAGAAAAGAGGCTCTTGACCACGTTCTTCTTTATGGCCCTCCCGGACTTGGCAAAACAACCCTTGCAGGTGTTATTGCAAATGAAATGGGTGTGAATTTAAGAATAACAAGTGGCCCTGCTATTGAAAAGGCAGGAGATTTGGCTGCTATTTTAACCAATCTTTCCGAGCATGACATTTTGTTCATTGACGAAATTCATCGCATGAGCAGAATGGTTGAAGAAATTTTGTATCCTGCAATGGAGGATTATGCATTAGACATTATAATAGGAAAAGGTCCATCTGCAAAATCAATCAGGTTAGATTTACCGAAATTCACTCTAATAGGAGCGACAACAAGAGCAGGAAATCTCTCTGCTCCTTTACGAGACCGTTTTGGTGTTATTTCCCGACTTGAGTTATATACAAATGATGAATTAGTAAAAATAATCAAGCGTTCGGCATCACTATTAAATGTCGAAATAGATGATGAAGGTGCAAAAGAGATTGCATCACGTTCAAGAGGTACACCTCGAATTGCGAATAGATTTTTGAAGCGTGTCCGTGATTTTGCAGAAGTGAAATTTAACGGTAAAATAACAAAAAATACTGCCGATGCTGCCCTTTCTTCAATGGAGGTTGACAAAATAGGACTTGACAACATTGACAGCAAAATGATTTTAACTATGATAAATTCATTTGGAGGAGGTCCTGTCGGTCTTGATACAATTGCAGCATCAATTGGTGAGGATGCAAACACAATTGAAGATGTCTATGAGCCTTACCTGATGCAATTAGGTTTTGTATCCCGAACTCCAAGAGGCAGAATTGTTATGCCTCCTGCTTATGAGCATTTTAATTTAGCAAAACCTGAAGAAAACTAAAATACTAAGAAAGGAACGGTGTAAATGAAAAAAATAATTTTACTACTACTGACTGTTATTTCATCTTTATTTATTTTTTCTACTGTCTTTGCAAGCGATTATATTCTTGAATATGACGGTAAAACTGAAGAATACACAGGAAGCATTTATAAGCTTATGGTTAACGATGAATTTGTTGAAACTACTGTTCCTCCCATTATATTTAACGATTACGCTTTAGTTCCGATAAGAGAAGTTTGTGAACCTATGGGTGCTTTTGTGAATTACATAACTGTTTCAAAACAAGTGTTTGTTAATTTTGATAATAGCTATTTAAGATTAAAAATCGGAAATAACATTGCATCTGTTGATGAGCAAGATGTAATATTCCTGGGGGTGTATCTCCTATGCTTATATCTATAAACGGCTCAAGTGCAAAAACTATGGTTCCTGTTCGATTTATGGCAGAGAATCTTGGATTTAGTGTTGATTTTGATGGTGAAAACGGAATTATTAAAATTAATCAACCAAAAGAAAAAGAAAAAGCTGTAATAAATAATTTCAAAACATCTTACACTGATTCAAAAACTACAGTAAAATTAACACTTGACAAACCTGTCTCAGAGCATACAAATCCTTCAATGACTGCGTCTGATGTACTTTACTTTGATATTGAGGATTGCACTTATTCACTCCCTCAAACAAATGAAATTAATAAAGGTGCTATAAAATCACTCAGATTTGGTATTCACGATAATAAAACAAGAATTGCTTTTGACCTCGAGGGGTATACAGGATATAAGGTTACTTTATCCAATGATAAAAAAACATTTACTGTCACAGTAACATCACGCCCTCAAACAAATGAGGAAGATAATACTGACAAAGACAATAATATATCTGCATCAGAAAAAATTGTTGTGATTGATGCAGGACATGGTGGCCGCGACCCCGGCACAAGTGGTACTCTTGAAGGTAAGGAATTATATGAAAAGACAGTTAATTTAGAAATTGCACTAAAGGTAAAAAAGCTTTTGGAAAAACAAGGTATAACTGTTATAATGACAAGAGATTCAGACACATATCTTACTTTGACAGAACGCTCTGATATTGCAAATATAAATGATGCTGTAATTTTTGTCAGCATTCACGCAAACTGGGCAACCTCTGATACTGCAACAGGCTACGAGATTTACTATTCTAATTTAAACAATAATTCAACAACAGGTCTTTCAAGTAAAGAATTAGCTGATTCAATTAAAGAAGCACTATCTAAAAACATCTCAACAAGAAACCGTGGTACTAAAACTGCTGACCACGTTGTAACAAAAACATGCTATATGCCTGCAGTATTAATTGAACTCGGGTTTATGTCAAATACTGAGGAATTGGAGCTGATGTTTACAGACGAGTTCCAGAATGATTTTGCTAATGGCGTTTCTGATGGTATTTTAAATGTAATTGACAAAGCAGGTATTCCATCGGATTACGGCATAGTATATGAAGAAATGAAGGCACTTGAAGAGGCAAAAAAAGCTTTGGAAGAAGATAACACAAATGAAGAAGAAATTGTAGATACAACAACTTTGGAAGGATAAAAAATGAACAAACAGGATTTCTATTTTGATTTACCACAAGAATTAATAGCACAAGAGCCATTAAAAGAACGAAGCTCATCAAGACTTATGTGTCTTGATAAAAATACAGGAAAATTTTCTCACAAGCATTTTTATGATATTGTTGATATGCTAAATCCAGGAGATTGTCTTATTCTAAATAATACAAAGGTTATTCCTGCAAGATTATACGGACACAAGGAAGGAACCGGTGGCTCAATAGAATTTTTGCTTTTACACAAGCACTCTCTTGATACCTGGGAGGTTATATTAAAACCTGGCAGACGAGCAAAACCAGGTGCAATATTTGAATTTGGAGATGGAAGACTAAAAGCTGAAATTCTTGACATTGTAAATGACGGAAACAGGCTTGTTAAATTCATATATGATGGTGTATTTGAAAATATTTTGGATGAGCTTGGAGAAATGCCACTTCCTCATTACATTACAAAAAAACTTGAGGACAAAAACAGATATCAAACTGTTTATGCAAAACATTCAGGCTCAGCTGCAGCTCCAACTGCAGGACTTCATTTTACAGACGAGCTTTTGAAAAAGCTTACTGATAAAGGAATCAAAATCGGATATGTGACACTGCATGTCGGATTAGGAACCTTTAGACCTGTTAAGGCAGATAATATTTTAGAACATAAAATGCACTCTGAATTTTATATACTACCTCAGGAAACTGCAGACCTTGTTAATGAAACAAAGAAATCAGGTAAGAGAGTTATATCTGTAGGAACAACTGCAACAAGAACCTTAGAAACTGCAGGTCTTGACGGATTTCCACTAAAAGAAAAAACAGGATGGACTGATATATTTATATATCCAGGGAAAAACTTTAATGTTATTGATTCGCTAATAACTAACTTTCACCTGCCCGAATCCACTCTCATAATGCTTGTGAGTGCACTAGCAGGCAGAGAAAATGTATTGAATGCTTATAATGAAGCAGTTAAAGAAAAATATAGATTTTTCAGTTTTGGGGATGCTATGTTTATTAATTAGAAAAGGAATTTATTATGTTTGAAATTTTACACACAAATGGCTTAGCAAGACGAGGTCGTTTTCACACAGTTCACGGTACTGTTGAAACACCTGTATTTCAAAATGTTGGCACAATTGCAGCAATTAAAGGCGCAGTATCTGCACAGGACCTAAAAGAACTTGGATGTCAGGTTGAACTATCAAATACCTATCACCTGCACTTGCGCCCTGGTGATAAGGTTGTTAAGGAAATGGGTGGTCTTCATAAATTTATGAATTGGGACAGACCTATCCTGACAGATAGTGGTGGTTTTCAGGTCTTCTCTCTTGCACAGCTTAGAAAAATAACAGAAGATGGCGTAAGTTTCAACTCGCATATAGATGGACGAAGAATATTTATGGGACCTGAGGAAAGTATGCAAATTCAATCGAACCTTGCCTCAACTATTGCAATGGCATTTGATGAATGTGTTGAAAATCCTGCCCCATATCAATATGTTAAAAACTCCTGCGAGAGAACTCTTCGCTGGCTTGTTCGGTGCAAAGACGAAATGGCAAGACTTAACAGCCTTGATGATACTATAAACAAAAATCAGTTGCTTTTTGGAATAAATCAGGGTGGAATTATTGATGATTTAAGAGTATGGCATATGAAAGAAATTTCAAAGCTTGATTTACCAGGTTATGCTATCGGGGGACTTGCAGTAGGAGAATCGCATGAGGAAATGTATCATATTCTTGATGTCGTTCTTCCCCATGCTCCTGAAAATAAACCACGATATTTAATGGGTGTCGGAACACCATCAAATATTATCGAGGGTGTTGCAAGGGGAATTGACTTTTTTGATTGTGTTATGCCTTCAAGAAATGCACGCCACGGATTTATCTTTACATGGAATGGAACAATGAATCTTATAAATCAGAAATTTGAAAAAGATCCTCTTCCAATTGACCCAAATTGTCAATGTGAAGCGTGTAGAAACTATTCAAGAGCTTATATAAGACACCTGTTTAAAGCAAATGAAATGCTTGGCTTAAGACTTGCTGTAATTCATAATTTATATTTCTATAATGAACTTATGGCAAAAATTCGAGATGCAATAGAAAATGATACATTTGATAAATTCAGGGAAAAATATTCTCCACTATTAGATACAAGAATAAAATGAAAAATGCCACAAAAGGTTTTTAACCTTATGTGGCATTTTTTTAAGATTTTTTAATTAGTTTTTTTATTCTTTCATTATTCCCCTTTATATCACCAAAATAAATTGAAATACTTACTCCAACAATAACAAGTAATACTGACAAAATTACATCTTGTATAGACCCATAAGCACAACTTTCATTCAACACTTTTGGTATGATAGATATGAACAGACCAAAAATAACTGAAAAAGTTACAGTATAGAACTTTTTAATGAGTCCATTCATAACATAGGATATCAATAATGCTCCTCCTCCAAGACCAAATGCTGCAGGAATTAATATACTTAAATTAAAATCTGCCAATGAGCTTACATACAATTCATATAAACCGAGAGCCGATAGTATAACAGCACTATCTACCCCTGGAATTATTGATGAGCCTGCAACTGCCACACCTAACAAAACAGATTGAATTAAATTCGGATTTTCAACAATCGGAAATAGGTTTTTGTTAAAGGAAAACAAGAAAAATCCAAACAATGCAGATATTGAAATCACAGGATAAAATTTCTTTGAAAATCCATTTTTCTTTACCTCTTTATAAAAAAGAGGAACTGTTCCTACCACTAATCCCAAAAACAAATATCTTGTATGGAATTCATAGTTGTTTAGCATAAAGTCAACTATTTTACTAAACAATAATACTCCAACACCAAACCCCATAAATAATGGAACAAGGAAAAGTACATTTTTCTTAAAATTTTTAAAGAATGTGCCTATTGCATTAATCGTTTTTTCATATAGCCCAAGAATTATGAGCATAACACTGCCGCTTAAACCTGGTGCAATTCCTCCAACTCCAACTACAATACCCTTCAAAAAATCAATTATTACATTCATATCATTCACTCGCCTCATCAGAATATATCTTTTTAACAATCGCAGTTTTAACCTGAAAATCCTGAATTTCAGTAACTTTTATACTAATATCGTTAATTTCCAATTCCTCATAAATACTTGGAATTCTTTGAAGAGTGTGAAAAATAAGACCATTTAGCGTATCATACTCTTCACAGGATAACGATACACCCAGAGATTCGGAAATATCCTCTAATGTTGCTCCACCTGCAATTTTCCAGGTGTTTTCTTCAACATATTCAATGAAATCATCAGGTTCTTCATAAACTATATCGTCTTCTATATCTCCAACTAATTCTTCTATTAAGTCTTTTATGGTAATTATACCATTCATACCACCATATTCATCAAGCACTACAGCTATACCAATTTTTTCTTTTCTCATATTTCTAAATAGTACATCTGCCTTTAGAGTTTCAGGAACAAAATATGGTGTTGATACTGCATTTTCCATAACTGACTTTCTTGTTTTATCCTTTAATCTAAAGTATTTTTTCGTGTTAAGAACGCCAATAATTTTATCTGCTGTACCCTCACATATTGGATAATAAGTATAAGCAGTATCTGCTATAATTTGTTCCCACACCTCGTCCTCATCTTCAGTATCAAGCATTTCAACTTCTTTTCTGTGAGTTACAATTTCATCAACTGATAAATTATCAAAATCAAAAACATTTTGTATGAATTCTCTTTCTTCATCATCAATTGTTCCCTTTTCACTGCCAACATCCACCATCATTCGAATTTCTTCTTCACTGACTTCATCATCTTGAGCGTTGGGGTCTATTCCAAACAATCTTAAAACACCATTTGTTGACAAAGTAAGCAGACTAACCAATGGTGCAAACACCTTGGATATTCCACTTATTAATCCTGACATTCCAAGAGCTAATTTTTCTGCCTTTCTCATCGCAACCTGTTTTGGAAGCAATTCACCAAAAACAAGTGTAAAATACGAAAGAACAATTGTTATAACCACAACTGATATTGTGTCAAGTATATTGGCAGGAATTTTCACTCCTATATCAGTTAACCAATTAACCAGTACACCCGAGAAATTCTCAGCAGCAAACGCACTGCCCAAAAATCCTGACAATGTTATTGCAACCTGTATTGTTGCCAAAAAACGAGCAGGCTGACTTGTTAATTTTTCTAATCTTTGTGCACGCTTATCTCCCTCTGATGCCATTTTGGAAAGTTTATTGTCATTCATTGAAATAACTGCAATTTCAGCACAGGCAAAAACTGCATTTAGTGCAATAAGTAATATTTGTAATCCAATCATAAGTATAATTGAGTTTTCCATTTAAATCCTCCGAATAATTTAAACAATAAATACATCCAGAGTATATTATATCACAATAAATAAATATTAGCAAGCATAATAAATAAAATGACTTCCAAATATTTGAAAGTCATTTTATATTTTATAATTTATCTGTGCAGTTCCCACTACAAATATTTGTATTAGGACAACCTATACATTTATTTCCTTTTTTCTTTGCTTTATAGATATAAAATACTGCAAAAGAAACAATTAATAAGATAATTGCAATGATAATTATATCCATACAAATTCACTCCTTAACCATTTAATGTGTATTTACTATTTACCTTACTATCAGACTTAAGACACAGATAAACCACAATAGTTGCCATTATAATAACAGCCAGAAGACCTGGTAAAAATCCAGCTCCAACTGCACCTGTTGTGATTAGTGTGCCAATCTGGTAAACCATAAATCCAACTGTATAACCAACTGCAAGTTGTAGACAAATTCCACCCCAGAGCCATTTTGCACTCTTCATTTCTGAATTCATTGCTCCGATTGCGGCAAAACAAGGAGGAGTGAAGAGATTAAACATCAAATATGCTAATGCAGCAACTGCAGTAAGTTCAGGCGCAGCACCAGGAAGTTCTTTAGTGACATCTGTTAAAAGATAGCATACAGCTATTGTTGCAACAACATTTTCCTTAGCTATAAATCCTGTAACTGCAGCTGCAGCAAACTGCCATGCATGATAGCCAATAACAGGTATAAGTAAATATGCAAACGGGTGAGCAATTGATGATAGAATCGATGCATCTGCTGTATCTGCGACTGTAAAACTCCAGGTAAAAGTCTGCATAATCTGGACTGCTGTATTACACAAAAGAATGATTGTTCCTGCTTTAACTATGTATGCCCAGCCTCGTCCACACATTGACTTGAATGCTCTCCAAAAGCTTGGAACCTTGTATTCGGGCAGTTCAATTATGAAAAATGATTTTCTTGCTTTATGTCCTGTAATTTTGTTGATTAACAATGCACCAAAGAATATAATGATAATTCCTGCAAAATACATAAGCGTACCAACCCATGATGCATCTTCAAAAAAAGCGCCTGCAAAAAGTGCAATAACAGGAAGCTTAGCACCACAAGGCATAAACGGAGCAAGCATTGCTGTTGCTCTTCTTTCCCTTTCATTTCTGATTGTTCTACAAGCCATAACACCAGGAATTGCACAACCAGTACCAATAACAAAAGGAATAACTGATTTGCCTGAAAGACCTACTTTTTTAAAGATTGGGTCAAGAACTACAGAAACTCTTGACATATAGCCACAGTCTTCCAAAAGCGCAATAAGAAAATACATCACCATTACCAATGGTAAAAAGCCGATAACTGCGATAACACCACCTATAACACCATCAACGAGCAAAGCAGATAACAACGGATTTGCATTCTCAAAAAATCCTCTCACCCATTCCTGAAAAACTTCAAGCCAGGCTACAAGTGAGTCAGCAACCCAAGGACCAAAAGATGATTGTGATATATCAAACACCAAGAACATTATAACTGCAAAAATCGGAATACCAAGCCATTTGTTTGTAAGCACAGCATCAATCTTATCCTGATAGTTCTTTTCTTTTGTCAACACCTTTCTTGTTTCAACTTCTGATACAATCTTATTAACAAATTCAAAACGCTTTCTGTCAGCAACTTCCACAGCCTGTTTGCTTGTAAGGTCAATATTCCCTTGTGAATATGGAGCTTTCTGTCCTTTTCCTTTTACAGACACAACCGTTTCAATAACCTTCTTCAAGCCACTTGCTGATGTTGAAATTGTTTCAACAACAGGACATCCAAGCTTTTTTGAAAGTGTATCGATATCAATTTTTGTTTTCTTTTTATTATTTATGTCTGTCTTATTTAAAGCAACAACAACAGGAATTCCAAGCTCTAATAGCTGTGTTGTGAAAAACAAGCTTCTTGATAGATTAGATGCATCAACAATATTTATAATAGCATCAGGATTTTCATTCTTTATGTATGTACTTGTCACGCTTTCTTCAGATGTGAACGGGGACATAGAATATGCACCTGGTAAATCAACTGCAATCAGTTCTTCTGCTTCGGAACAAAAACTCTTTTTAATGGAATGTTCTTTCTTTTCAACAGTAACACCTGCCCAATTTCCGACCTTTTCATTTCTGCCGGTAAGAGCATTATACATTGTTGTTTTACCGCTGTTTGGATTGCC
>JAFXBO010000207.1 GCA_017521775.1 Clostridia bacterium
CTGCACAGGCACCACTAAACATAAGTAAAATTACAATTACCTTTGAAAACTCAGGCCATAAGTCAAAATCAACCGTTGAATATCCTGTTGTGGTAACAAGTGAACCAACCTGAAATGCTGTGTGTTTAATATTATCAAATAGTGTAGGATATAAATTAAAACAATTTATAGAAATAAGAATAATTGCTAAAACAATAATACCAAAGTAGGTCCTTACCTCTTCCATTTTTAGTGCTGATTTTATATCTTTTCTCAGTATGAGATAATAAAAAGTGAAATCAACACCAAATAGTATCATAAACACGGTTATTACAATCTGTTGAAAAGATGTATAATTAGCTAAACCAGAATTCTTAACTGCAAATCCACCTGTTCCTGCTGTTCCGAAAGTAAGTGTTAATGCATCAAACAACTCCATTCCACTTAATAACAGGATAATAATTTGGATAATTGTCATACCTAAATATATGCTATATAAAATCTTTGCAGTTGTTCTGACCTTTGGAACTAACTTTGAAACGGACGGACCTGGGCTTTCTGCCTTGATCATATACACGTTGTTTCCCCCTGACAATGGCAAAAAAGCAATCAGGAAAACCAAAACTCCCATTCCACCTATCCAATGCGAAAAACTTCGCCACATCAGGACTGATTTAGGCAATGCCTCAACATCTGACAAAATTGATGCTCCTGTTGTTGTAAACCCTGATGCTGTTTCAAATATTGCATCAATAACTGACGGAATACTTCCGGATATTAAATAAGGCAGTGCCCCAAATATAGTTATTAATATCCAGCTTAACGCTGCAATAATAAAACCCTCACGAGCATACATATTTCTATTCTTTGGTTTAATTGATAACAGCAAAAAACCAAAGAAAAAGCAGATTGACATACAAATCAAAAATGTATATATATCTGATTCTCCATATGCAAATGCGCATATTAATGGCAAAATCATACATACACCCTCGCAATTTAACACCCAGCCAAGAGTGTTTAATATAACCCTAAAATTCATATTAATACCTAACCTTTTATCTTAAAATGTCACTGATATCCTTAAATCCCTTTGATGTAGTGATAACAATAACTGAATCTCCTGCTTTGATTATATCCTTACCTCTTGGTGTGATGACAGTTCCATTCCTGTGAATGCTTGCAATTATTATATCTTTTTTGAGTGATAGATTTTCAATCAAAATGTTGGCAACTGGAGAATTTTCTGCAATTCTGAACTCCAATGCCTCCGCTTTACCATCAAGAATGTAATGCATTGTTTCAATATTGCTTCCAATAGAATTCTTTTTAGCACGAACAAATCTCACAATATACTCAGCAGTTATGTTTTTCGGATAAATAGTTGAATCAAGGTTTAGTTCTGATATAACCTCGTCATATGCAATCCTATTAATTTTAGTGACAATTTTACCCTTCATTTTCTTCCTTGCAAATAGTGATAAAAGAACATTTTCTTCATCAATATTGGTCAGTGCAACAAATGATTCAGCGTGTTCAAGTCCCATTTCAAGCAATAAGTCATTGTTTGTTCCATCGCCATTAATAATCTCAGCCTTTGGCAACAAGTCACATAATTCCATACATCTGTCATTATTTTGCTCAATCAACTTAACCTTAATCCCAGATTTAATCAATTGAAGTGCAAGATAATACCCGGTCGGACCACCTCCAACAATCATTGTGTCCTTAACCCTATTTGTTTTAATTCCTATTTTCTTAAAGAATGCAGATGCATTTTCAGGAGAAGAAACAATGCTTACAAGGTCACCTGACAAAAGCTCAAAATCTCCACCAGGAATAAACGCCTCATCCCCTCTTTCAACTCCACAAACCAAAACATCACAATTAAGCTTACTGCATATTTGAGAAAGCTTCAAATTGTTTAATTCTGACTCTTCTCCGACTCTGAATTTTAGAATTTCTACTCTTCCCTTTGCAAATGTGTCAATATGAATTGCTGTAGGAAAACGCAAAAGTCTAGCTATTTCAGTTGCAGCTGCAAGTTCAGGATTAATTATCATTTCAAGTCCCAAATCTTCTTTTAAAAGTTGTATTTCCTTAAAATATCCAGGTTTTCTGACTCTTGCGATCGTCTGACAATTACCTGTTTTTTTTGCAAGCAAACAAGTCAGAAGATTTATTTCATCTGAGCCTGTTACAGCAATTAATAAATCTGCCTCTTCAATACCTGCTTCACGAAGAATATCTACATTAGTACCACTGCCAACAACACCCATTACATCATATTGTCCCACAGGCTCATCAATGAGTCTATCTCTGACATCTACAACCGTAATATTATGTTCTTTCTCTTCACTTAATCTTTCTGTAATTTTTTGACCTACTTTTCCATAACCAACGATAATAATATTCATTTTATTTCATAAACTCCTTATCATCAACTAAAAGAGTGCATCTATGTACACTATAAAAG
>JAFXBO010000208.1 GCA_017521775.1 Clostridia bacterium
ATCCTCATATTACCCCTCATTCTTTTTTTCTTTATTTTACTATATTACAAGAAATTTTGCAATAACTTATTATAAATTTTTATCTAAATATTAAAAGAGAACCATAAGAATTTATGGTTCTCTGGAAATTTAATCGTGTTTTTTATTACAGTCTGCGCAACAATGACTGCAATCGTGTTTAATGCCTAAATCAACACCACTTCTTTTATAATAATCATCAATTGCAGAATGGATTGCTTCCTCTGCTAAAACTGAACAATGAACCTTTTCAGGTGGCAAACCATCCAAAGCTTCCATAACTGCCTTATTGGTTAATTCCAATGCTTCCTTGACAGTTTTTCCTTTAACCATTTCTGTTGCCATTGAGCTTGTTGCAATAGCAGCACCACAGCCAAAAGTCTTGAATTTGACATCCTTGATTGTGTCATTTTCAATATCCATATATATTTTCATTATATCTCCGCATTTTGCATTTCCAACCTGTCCGACAGCATTGGCATTCTCAATTTCTCCGACATTTCTTGGATTTTCAAAATGGTCCATAACCTTTTTACTATACATATACCTAATTCCTTTCAAATTATTTTGTTACTTCTTCATACAAAGGTGACATCATTCTTAATCTTTCTATTATCGGAGGTAATACCTCTAAAACATATTCGATATCCTCATCTGTTGTGTCATCACCAACACTTAGTCTTAATGAGCCATGAGCTATCTCATGCGGTAATCCTATTGCAAGCAAAACATGAGATGGGTCAAGCGAACCTGAGGCACAGGCGCTTCCACTTGATGCCGCAACACCCTTCATATCAAGCATCATCAATATCGACTCACCCTCAATATATTTAAACGAAAAGTTTACATTATTGCATAGTCTGTCTTCACCAACAGGCCCATTCAGTCTGCAATACGGAATTCTTTCACTGATTCCTTTTATAAGCTTTTCCCTTTTTTTTGTCATTTCCAAAATGTTTTTATCAAGATTTTCATTAGCCAATTCTATTGCCTTTGCAATACCTGCCATTCCTGCAACATTTTCTGTTGCTGCTCTTTTTCCTCTTTCCTGTCCTCCTCCGTGAATAAGATTGGATATTTTAACTCCGTTTCTTATGTAGAGTGCACCAACACCCTTAGGACCGTGAAATTTGTGAGCAGACATAGATAACAAGTCAACACCTAATTCACTTACATCTATGTGCATATGACCAATAGCCTGAACTGCATCTGTATGGAACAAAACCTTATGCTTTTTAGCTATTTGAGAAATCTCTTTAATCGGCTCAATTGTGCCTATTTCATTGTTAGCCGTCATTATTGAGATAAGAATTGTTTTATCTGTTATTGCTTTTTCAACATCTTCGGGATTCACTCTTCCAAATTCATCAACCGGAAGATATGTTACTCTATAACCATTTTTTTCTAAAAATTCACAAGAGCTTAAAATTGCATGATGTTCAATCGAGCTTGTGATAATGTGGTTTCCTTTTTCCTTATATGCATTGGCAATTCCCTTTATTGCCCAGTTATCAGCTTCACAGCCTGAGCCTGTGAAATAGATTTCATTTGTTTTTGCACCAATTGCTTTTGCAACAGTTTCCCTGAAACTTAAAACTGCACTCTCTGCCACTCTTCCAACTTCATAAAACTTTGAGGATGCATTTCCAAAATGCTCTGTGTAATATGGAATCATAGCGTCAAACACTTCTTTTTTTAAGTATGTTGTCGCGTTATTATCTAAATAAACTGATTTGCTCATTTTATCAACTCCTAATACAAATGTACGAAATAACATTTGAATATTCATTCATATGTTATTTTACAATACATACTATAGTTTGTCAATATTTTATACCAATTATATCTAAATTATATCAAAAAAATACTATACATTTTAATATTTTTAGTATATAATAATATCATATACTAAAAGAAGGGTGGATTAATATGAAGACTGCAGCAATTATATGTGAATTTAATCCTTTTCATAACGGTCATAAATATCTGATTGAACAGGCAAAACTATCAAATGATGCTGTTGTCTGCATTATGAGTGGTTCATTTGTTCAAAGAGGAGATATTGCCATATTTGACAAATGGACAAGAACACATCAGGCACTTTTATCAGGTGCTGACCTTGTTGTTGAATTGCCTGTCTGCTTCAGTCTTAATTCTGCAGAAAGATTTGCATACGGAAGTGTATGTCTTGCGGACAGTATGAATGTTATTGATAC
>JAFXBO010000209.1 GCA_017521775.1 Clostridia bacterium
AAAGGCATCTGCCAAATCCTCCATCTTGCTCTTTCTTTGTGCCATTGTTTCGGTATAAATAAGTTCATCACACTGTTTAAATATGTGTTCGATTTTCTCTTCTTTAAAAAATTCAGGTATAACGCCTGTAATATGTCTGTTTTCCTTTTTAACTCCTCTTGCAACTGCACCCATCATTCCATTATTGCCTGCACCAAAAACAAGATTATGGCCTCTTTCTCCCATCATTTCTCCAAGCTTTTCTGCAGTATCAGTATAGTATTTATCTATCAAATCACTTGCTGCGCCAAATACACATATATTCATACTAATCCCCCTAATTTTAAAGTTATTTTATATTATACATTATTTCCAAATAAAATTCAACTAAATTATAATAATTTCCCATATTTTTACAATATGTACCAATTCCCGTGAAAATTTGTCAAAATATATATTTTTTATTAGGTTTTAAATATATATTTTGTTAATTTTTCATAATATTTCCTTGACAATTATTTTATTCTGTGTTAAAATTAATTTGCGTTGTTATAAACGGAGGATTTATATTATGATGACAATTAGTTCAATCTCTTCCCTATCCGATGAGGAAGTTGTTTTGTTAGCACAAAATGGTAACTCTTTGGCTGAAGAGGAAATAATTAACCGATATAAAAGCTATGTTGGTTACTGTTCTTCTAAATATTATATGTCGGGAATGGAAAAAGATGATATATTTCAAGAGGGAATGATTGGATTATATAATGCCATAAAAGATTACAACCATCCACAAAAGTCTTTTAAAAATTTTGCAATTTTATGCATTTCAAGAAAAATTATTTCTTTATTAAAGGCTTCAAATCGTCAAAAACATATTCCACTAAACACATCCTTATCGTTGGATGTGATAACTTTTGATGATAAATATAATAAAATGGTTGAAAATTTGATTTCTCATGATGACCATAATCCTGAATCAATTTATATTAACAATGAAACTCTTAATTTATATGAAAAAAAGATAAATGAAGTTTTGAGCGAGCTTGAATTAAAAGTTTTTGAGTGTTATATATCAGGTATGAGTTATCTTGATATTTCAGAGTATCTTAACATAAATAAAAAAGCAGTTGACAACGCTATTCAAAGAATTAAGAAAAAGCTTGAAGCTGCTCTGATTTAAGAATACATACATGACACATCTGTTCGCGTAGCTTAACAGTAAAGCAATACAAATGGTATGAATATCGGTGCAACCCCGGTCCGGACAGGAATAATTTTTTACAAAGTAAAGCGAGGAAGAAAGATGTACGAAGACAAAACACTAATTTGCAAGGATTGTGGCAATGAATTCATATTCACAGCCGGAGAACAAGAATTTTATGCAGAAAAAGGATTTGAAAATGAACCAATCCGTTGCAAAGAATGCAGAATTGCTAAAAAAAATAGCATAAAACAATCAAGAGAAATGTATGAAATTGTTTGTGCCGAGTGTGGAAAAATTGATAAAGTTCCGTTTATGCCAAAAAACGATAAACCTGTTTATTGCAGTGAATGTTTTGAAAACCATAAATAATAGCTCGAAAAAGCCGACCATATGGTCGGCTTTTTTATATCACTTTTTTGGATTAACAATGTCTCTCCAATCAAGGTCTCCTCTTTCAAGTCCGTGAACGAGAACCTCTGCAGTTGCAAGATTTGTTGCCATTGGAATATTGTGTATATCGCAAAGTCTCAACAAGTTCATAACATCAGGCTCACCCGTCTCATTTGTGGCAGGATCTCTAAAGAAAAAAATCAAATCTATTTCATTATAAACAACCCTTGCACCAATTTGCTGGTCTCCACCTTGATGACCGGGCAGAAATCTATATACATTCATCCCTGTGTTCTCAGTTATCATTTTCCCGGTTGTATCTGTTGCATATAAATTATGTTTTCCCAAAATTCCCTTATAGGCAATGCAAAACTGAACCATAAGCTCTTTTTTCATGTCATGTGCGATAAATGCTATATTCATAAAATCTCCCCTCAACTTTAATTGTTGTGAACATTATAACAAATTTTTTCCAATTTGTAAATACCTTTTGGGTAAAATTATGGCAACAATTCTCCTATAATGGTATTTGATGTTGATTTATCTGCCTTCTCAAAATATGCATCAAATATATCTCTTGCAACAAATGCAGCATTTCTTCCAACTGCTCCGTGTTCAATTACTACTGCAACTGCTATTTCAGGCTTATCAAATGGCGCAAAAGCTACGAACAGTGCATTATCCGAAACATTTTTACCAATTTGTGCAGTACCTGTTTTACCTCCAATAGTCACAAGATACTCATCAAATATACCACTTGCAGAACCTTCCTCAACCACTCCAAGCATACCTTTTTTAACTGCCTGCAAATTCTCAGGAGTTATGTCTATGCTACCTATAACCTCAGTTTCTGGCTTATATATCATACTTCCATCAACGGATGAGCGAACACTCTTCAATATATGTGTTTTGTATCTTGTTCCTCCATTTGCAATACCTGCAATGTAATTCGCAAGCTGAATCGGAGTAAAATACGAATAAGACTGACCTATCGCAGTCTGAATGGTATCTCCTGCATACCAGGATGCATCATAGTCAGTTGTGGCTATTTTTTTCTTATATTCCCTGCTTGACACATTACCCTTTTCCTCTGCAAATTCAATTCCCGTCTTCTCGCCTAAGCCAAATTCTTTTGCATACGAAACAATATTATCAATTCCGAGTCTTCTTCCCAATTCATAGAAGAAGTAGTTACACGAAAATTCAATAGCCTCGGAAATTCTTATTTCTCCATGAGTTTCGTGCTTACTTGACCATATCCAGCATTTTGGTTGATAGTCTTCATAGAATTTGTAAACACCCTCACATTCAATTACCTCATCAAGACTTACAATACCCATTTCAAGTGCTGCTAATGCAACAAGTGGTTTGAATGTGGAACCTGGGGTATAAACACCACTCACTGCTCTGTTCCACATAGGCTTACTTTCATTAGCTGCAAGCTTATCATACTCTGCATTAAATGTAGATGGGTCAAATGTTGGATAGGATGCACACGCCAAAACATCCCCATTTTTAATGTCTATAACAACAGCTGCACCTGAATCTGCGTCTCCACCCTTATTATCCTCAGGTTTTCCTCCCTTTTTAGATATCTCTGTTATCCAATATTTAAGAGAATTTTCAGCAGTTCTCTGCAATTTTGAATCAATTGTCAGTTGAACATAATTTCCGGGAATTGCTTCCTCATTTTCTTCATCCTCTGTACCATTAATTCCCACAGTCTGTATACCGTTTTTGCCCCTTAGATACTCTTCAAACAGTTTTTCTACACCTCTTTTACCAATGAGGTCATTATATCCGTAACCTTTTTCGGAATATTTTTCATATTCCTCTGCATTCATCTTTCCAATTCCGCCTAAAATATGTGCAGCAATATCCTTTTGCTCATAATTTCTGTAATACTCTTTAGTGACTATGATACCGTCAAATTCGTTTTGTCTCTCTTTTAGTTCAGTAATAATATCAAGTCCCACATCTTCTGCAATTTTGAATGGCTGAGATATTGAATAACCATTCAATATTGCATCATATCTTATTCCAACAATTTTTCTTTTCTCATCATCAGAATATTTGGCATCAACATAAAAGACATTATCGCAATAATATTTCATAACCTCGTCAGCAGTCATTGTACTTTTTAATTTTTTCTTACTGGAAAACCATTTTTCCTTTTCATCATCCCAACTACCATTTCCATTCTCATCTGCAAAGGTATATTCAAATGGATACGATGATATTGGCAGGCTATCCATATATGGATTCTGATACTTTTGGAATACCTCCAAAATTTTTAGCATTTTATCATTCAGTTCGCTGTTTGTACAAATAATTTTTTGGAGCATAACCGAATATCCCTCTCGGTTAGAAACAAGAACCTCTCCGTTCCTGTCCATTATTTCTCCTCTTGGGGCCTTTTGTGTCATTGTTGCACTGACTCTTCTTTTGGATTGCTCTATATATTCCTCACTGTTAATAACCTGCATATCAAAAAGACGGAGGAATATAACAATAAGTATAATAATCAAAGCAAGAATAATCAGCCTTATTCTATATTTATGTTCATTATTCATCTGTATAGTCCACTCCTTCTTTTAAGAGTCAATCGCAATAGTGGAATAAAAAATACACCCACAAAAGTATTGAAAACAGCCTCAGGAAGTATAATTCTGAATAATGAGTATAAATACCCCATATCTTTCAAAACGCTTATATTTGCCACAAAATACATACTTTTTCCTAAAATACTAAACAAAAACACCAATAAGAATGCAACGAGCATACTATTTTTAAAAATACTCTCTTTAATTATCCATATTAAAACTGC
>JAFXBO010000210.1 GCA_017521775.1 Clostridia bacterium
ATATACTCATGAAATATTCTGAACAATTTAAAGAGAAAAAGGAATTAATACAACGAAAGACTGTAAGTATAGGATTTGATGGTTTTGTTGATTTGATTATTCGTCCTGTTAAAACAAGAACTGACGAAAAGAATTGTACATATTTTCCTACAATTGACCAATTTGGGGAGAAAATAACAAGTCTTGCAGGCAGAAGTGGGAATATTGAGCTTATTGTAAGTAGTACTGATTTTGGTGGATGTGGTCCTCATTATGCAAATGGTCTTGCAAATATGGGAGTTGGTTGCACATGTGTAGGAGCTATGGGTTACCCTGATAAAAATCCTGTCTTTTCACTAAACCCAAATTGTAAGACGATAAGCATTTGTGAACCTGGATATTCATATGTTTTTGAATTTGGTGATGGAAAAATTATAATGAGCGACATCGAAAAGATTAGTCAAATGAGATGGAATGACCTTATTGAACGAATTAGCGTTGATGAACTTGTTAAAATCTTTAATGATGCAGATATTATTACATTGGTTAATTGGAGTTATTTAGTTCATTTTCATGAAATTTATGAGAAATTTTTGGAAGTAGTCATGCCGAAACTTTCAAAAAGGGACAGAAAAATATATATTGATATTGCAGATTGTGCAAAGCGTCAGCCTGAAGAAATCAAGGCAGCTTTAAAAATGTTTGGAAAGTATAGTGAATATGCACCTACTTATTTAGGACTTAATAAAAGCGAAGCTATGGTTATGAATTCAATATTATGTGATGGTGAATATAACGGATCTTTGCCTGTTGCAAAAGCTATTAAAGAATTTTCAGGAATTGGAACCGTTATAATTCATCCGGTTGATAGTTCTGCAGCAGTTTATGATGGTGGAGAAATTGAGGTACAGGGTATTGTGTGCGAAAATCCAAAGAAAACTACCGGTGGAGGAGATAACTTTAACAGCGGTTTCTGTGCCGGACTTTTGGGTGATCTCGATATAAAAAGTTGCCTGATTAGTGGAATGACAACATCATATTTATATGTTAAAAATGGAAAATGTAATAGTTTTGATGAAATTGCAGAAACTATGAAAATGTATGATGATAGAGACTGATTATAAGCAGTAACACAAAATCTTGTGTTACTGCTTATTCACTTTGTCAAAAAATCACATTTTTTGTTAAAATCACTTGACACATGGTGGATAAAAATATAAAATATAATGTGATATATTATGGCATTTTTGAAAGGATTGAAAATTAATGTTAATAACTCAAGCGCCTAAAGGCACTGAAGATTTATTGCCACAAGATAGTTACAAGTGGCAATACCTTGAAGAGAAATTTAAAAAGGTTTGTGATTGTTACGGATATAAGGAAATTCGTGTCCCAACCTTTGAACATACAGAATTATTTGAAAGAGGAGTCGGGGATACAACCGATGTTGTTCAAAAACAGATGTATACCTTTAATGATAAAGGGAACAGAAGCATAACACTTCGTCCTGAGGGAACAGCATCTGTTGCCAGAGCGTTTCTTCAACATAATCTTTATGCAGAAGCTCTTCCTTTTAAAGCATTCTACAATGTACCTTGTTTCAGATATGAGAATAAGCAAAAAGGAAGATTAAGAGAGTTTCACCAATTTGGAATTGAAGCATTTGGTGCTCAAAGTGCAACAATGGATGCAGAGGTAATTTCTCTTGCAATAACATTTTTAAAATCTGTCGGCTTAAATGATTTATCTGTAAATATTAATTCAATAGGTTGTCCTGAATGCAGAACTGCTTACAGTAAAGCATTACAGGAGTTCTTAAAACCTAAATATGATGAGTTGTGTGAAACCTGTAAAAGCAGATACGAGAGAAATCCTTTAAGAATTTTAGATTGTAAATCAGAAATTTGCCAGGATTTGATTAAAAATGCACCATCCTTGTTAGACTATATATGTGACGATTGCAAAACACATTTTGAACAGTTCAAGAGTTGTCTTGACTCAATGAATATTTCATATAATGTTGATTCAGGTATAGTAAGAGGTCTTGATTATTATACCAAAAATGTATTTGAAATTATTAGTGGAGAGTTTACTGTTTGCGGTGGTGGAAGATACGATGGTCTTGTTGAAGAATTAGGTGGTAAGCCAATGCCGGCTGTAGGATTTGGATTAGGAATTGAAAGACTGTTATTAAGACTTATGGATAATGGAGTCCAGATTCCAACACCAGAACCACACAAATTGTTTATTATATCACTCGGAGATAATGCAATATTAAAAACCCAGGGAATTGTTTTCGATTTAAGACAAAAAGGTATTAGTGTAGAGACAGACCATATGGAACGAGGACTAAGAGCTAGTATGAAATATGCAGATAAGATTAAGGCTCAATACACTTTGGTTCTTGGTGATAATGAAATTGAATCTGGCTATGCAGATATTAAAAATATGGAAACTGGCGAACAAACAAAGATAGAGGTTTCCAAGCTATACGATTTTTTAAGATAAGGGGAAGAATATTATGGATACAATGAAAGGATTGAAAAGGACAAACTATTGTGGAGATACACAGGGTATTGGTTCTACAGTTGTAGTTGGTGGATATGTTCAGAAAATAAGAGATATAGGTAACTTAATATTTATTGATTTAAGAGACAGAACTGGTATCGTTCAGCTTGCATTTGATGATAACACAGACAGAGAAATTTTTGAAAAAGCAAAATCCTGCAGAAGCGAATATGCAATTATGGCAAAGGGTGTTGTCAGGGAAAGAGAAAGCATTAATAAAGAAATTAAAACAGGAAATATTGAAATATTTGTTGACGATTTAAGAATTTTAGCAAAAGCTCAGACACCTCCGTTTGAAATTGCTAATGATACAAATGTTAATGAAGAGCTGCGTTTAAAATATCGTTATCTTGATTTAAGAAGAAATGTTTTGCAAAGTAATATTATAATGCGTTCTGAGATTGCAAAGGCTGCAAGAGATTATTTTCATGATAATGGTTTTATTGAAATTGAAACACCTATGATGATGAAATCAACTC
>JAFXBO010000211.1 GCA_017521775.1 Clostridia bacterium
CAACCCCCGAAACAAAATTCTGTTTCGGGGGGATAAACTGTCCTTAAGAACACTTCTCATATCGTTTGAGGTTTTTTTAAAATCTAATTAATCATTATTTTTCTTCATAAATGAAGGAACATTTAAATTATCCATTCCAGGTTTAACTGTTCTGGCAAAGACATCATTATCATTTGATACAGGTGGTTCAAATGCCGGAAATCTTCTTTCTGCTGTAGGAGCAGCTGTTGTTGATTTTGAAAGTAAATCAGGCTTTTGCACTCTTCTTTGAGAAGCATTCAATCCTGTTGCAATAAGAGTTACCTTAATTTCATCCTTCATATTGTCATCAACTGCAGTACCAACAATAATTGTTGCATCCTGTGAAACCATTTCACGAACAATACTTGATACTTCACCCATATCAACAAGAGAGAACTCTGTTCCACCTGTGATATTAAGTAATACATTCTCAGCTCCGGCAATACTTGTTTCAAGTAATGGACTCTCGATTGCAGCTCTTACTGCATCCTGAGCAGCATTCTCACCCTTACCAAGACCGATACCCATATGAGCAATACCTGAATCCTTCATAATTGTGCTAACGTCGGCAAAGTCACAGCTGATAATACCATTTTGAGCAATAACCTCTATGATACCTTCAACACCTTGTCTTAATACTTCATCAGCAAGCTTGAAAGAATCCTTTATTGTAATTTTCTTATCAGCAGTCTTTAATAATAAATCATTAGGAATTGTTACGATAGCATCAACATTCGCACTCAATTCCTCAATCCCCATCTGAGCATTTTTCATTCTCTGAGGACCTTCAAAGAAGAAAGGCTTTGTTACAACTGCAACAGTCAAAATACCCATATCTTTAGCAATCTTTGCAATGACAGGAGCAGCACCAGTACCTGTTCCACCACCCATACCGGCAGTAACAAATACCATTTCTGTATCCTTCATTATTCCTTTAATTGTTTCTTCTGTTTCTTCAGCTGCCTTTTTACCTATTTCAGGTTTAGCACCTGCACCCAAGCCCTGAGTCAATTTTGTTCCAATTTGAATGGCTGTAGGAGCTTTAACGGTCTTTAGTTGCTGAAGGTCAGTGTTAACAGCAATAAAATCTGCCTTAGTTACACCTGCTTCAATCATTCTATCAACAGCGTTGTTTCCGCCGCCACCGACACCAATGACCTTAATTCTTGCACCATCTGTTGGTTGCACAAATTCTGTTCCCAACTCTATATTGCTCATTTGTATATTCCTCCTTGAGTTATTCCTAAAATCATAATTGCGTGTTAATATGTATTATTCCAACAAAACTCACAATCTTATGATATCCCTTATATCATTGTACTATATTTTTTTCATTTATTCAATAGTATTTTGAAAAATTTTAAATTTTTTTTGTTTGGTATGCCGTTTCAGGCAATATTTAAACTTTATGGAGTGTAAATCGCCTTTCCTGATATTGAAATATCGATTGTTCCTCTTGAATTCTCTGTCAGCTTTGAAGATGCAACAGCCTTTTTAAACATACCGATTTTTTTTGAAAAATCTACAACACTTCCACATATAACATCCAATCTGTTTTCGTATGTAAATTTAATATTGTTCATATCTTCAAAGCTTATTGTTCCGATTTTTGAAATTATTTCCTCATCAATTAATCTTGCACACACCTGTGATATTTCTGAAAGCTTCTCAGAATCATCAGTAGTCATAACAGCCCCTTCTTGAGAAGATGTGACTGCAATTCCAAGCATCTCGGTCACATTTTCCAAAGGCGCATCGGTAATCTCAAGCACCTTAAAGGTCTTATCAAAAATTATGTAGCTTTCATTATTCTGGATATATCCCACAGGAATACATTCAATTACCTCAACATTTATTCCGACAGGGAATATTCTCTTTTTAATACTTACATCCTCAACATAAGGAACAGTTTTAATGTTAGCTATAATTTTCTTTGCTCTTAATCTGAAAAGATTTTCCTCCTCAACGCTTCCGATTATCTGCTTAATCTCGGCAGTTTCAACCTTTGAATTTCCTGTTATATTGATATTTTTTATATTGAATAACGGAGTGAAAAATAAAATGATACTAAGCAAAATCAATCCCACAGTACTAAAAAATATTATTCTTCTTCTTTTCATCATCATTTTGCGTTGTTTCTGACGCTTTGAATGTCTGATTCTGATATTTTCAGCACTTCTGTCAATCTGCTTTGTATCCATTTTTATCACTCCTTTCTCTGTATGTTAGCTCCACAGGAGGAAAGGTATTTTTCAATACTTTCATATCCCCTGTCTATATATTTAATATCCTCTACTGTAGTTACTCCATCTGCGGCAAGTGCTGCTAAAATCATAGCTGCTCCGCCTCTTAATTCCTTTGCCCTGACCGTTGCTCCACCAAGACTCTCAACTCCCTGAACAACGGCAATTCTTCCATCAACCTTTATATCAGCACCCATCCTCATAAGCTCTTCGACATGCTGAAAACGGTTTTCAAATATGTTTTCGACAAACACGCTTGTTCCGTCAGCTATTGAGGTAAGAGCCATAAAAGGTGATTGAATATCGGTCGGAAATCCAGGATATGGCATAGTCACAATCCTCTTCACGGCTTTTAGTCTGTTAACAGGTGAGGAAAGAATAATTCTCGATTTCTCTGTGTATATTTTGCATCCCATCTCTTTTAAAACTGCAGTCATTGCATTCATATGGTTAGGATTTACATGCTTTAATATAATTGAACCTTTTGTTGCTGCTGCACACGAGAGATAGGTTGCTGCAACAATTCTGTCAGGAATTATCTGATGCTCAACGCCATAGAGCTTTTTAACTCCCTCAATTCTTATTACATTACTTCCACTTCCTGAAATTTTTGCACCCATTCTGTTTAAGAATGCTTCCAAATCAACTATTTCAGGTTCTCTTGCAGCATTTGTCACAGTAGTTATACCCTCTGCCATACACGCAGCAAGCATAATGTTCTCTGTTGCACCAACGCTCGGAAAATCAAGATGAATATTATCTCCCTTTAGCTTATCAGCTTTACAATTTATGTATCCATGAGCCTCGGTTATTTCAACCCCCAACTGTCTTAATGCTTTTAAGTGCAAATCAATCGGTCTGTTTCCAATCTCACAACCACCAGGCATTGATACAACAGCCTCTTTGCATCTGGCAATAATTGCCCCAAGAAAAATAATTGATGAACGCATTTGCCTCATAAGTGTATCAGGAATTGTGCACCCATTCATATTTTCTGAGTCAACAAAAAGAGTCTTTCCTCTTTTTTCAACCTTACAACCAAGATTTTTCAATACATCTATTGTGATTTCAACATCTCTTAATCCAGGACAGTTATATATGATATTTTTTCCACCATTTAAAACTGTGGCTGCAAGTATCGGTAACACAGCATTTTTTGCGCCCTGTACCTCTATCTCGCCTTCAATCTTATTTCCACCCTTGATTACAAAGCTGTTCATATAAAACACTCCTTCCCTTTTCATATTAAACTATTACATAATATGAAAAGAGCAAAAAAGCGTTCCAATGCTATTGTTTGTTTTGCAGCGCAAAACGTATCCATATTAATTATAACAAATAAAAATAACAAAATCAATAGCAATTTAAAAAAAGGAATGTGAAAAATAAGGATGTAAATTACTTTACATCCTTATACATTATTAATATTCAGCATTTCCAACTGTTCTTGGATATGGGATTACATCCCTGATATTTGACACACCTGTCAAATACATTATAATTCTTTCAAAGCCCAAGCCATAGCCTGCGTGCTTTGTTCCACCGTATTTTCTTAAGTTAACATACCAGCTATAATCTTCTTCTTTCAAGTCAAGCTCTTTCATTCTTTCTAAAAGAACATCAAGTCTTTCTTCTCTCTGGCTTCCACCGATGATTTCTCCAACTCCAGGAACAAGCAAGTCCATAGCTGCAACTGTTTTGTTATCATCATTTAATCTCATATAAAATGCCTTGATTTCTTTTGGATAATCAATAACAAAAACAGGTTTATTATAAATCTTTTCTGTTAGATATCTTTCGTGTTCTGTCTGCAAATCGCAACCCCATTCAACAGGATAGGAGAAATTCTCCCCACTCTTTTTAAGCAATTCTACGGCTTCTGTATATGTGACTTTTTCATAATCACTCTTTGAAAGCTTTTCAAGTCTTTCCAATAATCCCTTATCAACAAAGCTGTTGAAGAACTCAAGCTCCTGACGGCAATTTTCTAAAACATGATTAATTATTGATTTAATCATATCCCATGCTAACTCCATATTATCATTCAAGTCAGCAAATGCAATTTCAGGCTCAATCATCCAGAATTCTGCTGCATGACGGGCTGTATTTGAATTTTCTGAACGGAAGGTAGGTCCAAAGGTATAGATATTTCCAAATGCCATTGCATAGGTTTCTCCCTCTAATTGACCTGACACTGTTAGGTTTGTGCTTTTTCCGAAAAAGTCCTGAGAATAATCAACAGTTCCATCCTCATTCTTTGGAAGATTTTCCAAATCAAGTGTTGTTACTCTGAACATTTCACCTGCACCCTCACAGTCTGAGCCTGTGATGATTGGTGTGTGAACATATACAAAACCTCTGTCGTTAAAGAATTTATGAATTGCAAATGCAACCTCACTTCTTACTCTGAAAACTGCAGAAAACAGATTTGTTCTTGGTCTTAAGTATGCTTGTTCTCTCAAAAATTCTACAGAATGTCTTTTTGGCTGAATTGGGAAATCAGGAGTTGAAGTTCCCTCAACTCTTATTGACTTTGCTTTAATTTCAAATGGTTGCTTCATTTGTGGTGTTAGAGCAACGACACCCTCAACAACAACTGCTGCACCAACATTCTGTTTTGCAATCTCGTCATAATTATCAATTATTTCTCTTTCAAAAACAACCTGAACAGTTTTAAAACAGCTTCCATCATTCAAATCTATAAACCCAAATGCTTTTGAGTCACGGATATTTCTTATCCATCCCCCAAGCACAACGCTTTTTTCTGCATATGCATCAATATTTTCATAAATGCTTCTTACTGCATCTCTTTTCATAAGAATTTCCTCCCAAGATATATAAAATAAACCATTTTAATATTGTATCAAATTCTTAAATACAAGTCAATATTTAAAAAATTATTTTTTTAGTTTACTAATGACATTATCCGCTCAATCATTTCAAAACAGGCCGAATGTCTTACTTCATCCCTTGAGCCTTTAAATAGTGACTTATATGTTGTTATTTCCCCATTAATACTAAGTGCTGAAAAAACTGTGCCAACAGGCTTTTCTTCTGTTCCTCCATCAGGTCCTGCAATTCCCGAAAACACAACGCAAACATCGCTTTTTGAAACTTTGTAAAGACCACTCACCATTTCATAAACCGTCTGTTCACTGACAGCACCATATTTTTCTAAGGTTTCCTTTTTAACTCCCAGAATTTTTGTCTTTGCCTCATTTGCATAAGTTACATAGCTCTCATCTAAAACTACTGAACTTCCCGGAACATCCGTAATAAGCTTTGCAAACAATCCCCCCGTGCAGCTTTCTGCCGAAGCAATTTTTAAACCTTTTTCTTTTAACAATTCCACAAGCTTCTTTGCTGTATCTTCCATAATATATTACCTGTTATTCCTATCCTTAAACGCTCTGTCCATATCTCTTTTTGCATCTCTTTTTGCAATATCTTCTCTTTTATCATAGAGCTTTTTACCCTTTACAACGGCAAGAGTAACCTTTACAAGCGAACCCTTTAAATATATTTTTAACGGAATTAATGAAAAACCCTGTTGTTGAATCTGACCTATAAGCTTTCTTATTTCATTTTTGTGAAGAAGAAGCTTTTTTTCTCTTAATGGGTCACGGTTAAAAATGTTTCCCTGTTCATAAGGGCTTATGTTCATTCCCTTTATAAACACCTCTTGCTTGTCAATTGAGGCATATGCATCTGTCAGGTTAACTTTACCCATTCTTACGGATTTAACCTCTGTTCCGTAAAGCTCAATTCCTGCTTCAATCTCTTCTATTATAAAATAGTCATGTCGTGCTTTTTTGTTTTGAGATATTATTTTAATGTTATCCGACATAGCACATTCTCCTTTGGTTTTCTTCGTTTAATAATATCAAATCAGCCAGAATTTGTCAAGGGATTAAACCAAAAGCAACATATTATA
>JAFXBO010000212.1 GCA_017521775.1 Clostridia bacterium
CTCCGGGTTATGAGCCCGACGAGCTACCGAACTGCTCTACCCTGCGATATTTATAAATAACAGTTAACCCTAAACTGCTTAATTAGTATAACACAAAATATATATTATGTCAAGCAATATTTATTATTTAATCAAAAAAAACGAGTTTCAAAATACGACAAAATTTAAAAAAGCAGTTTGCTTATTAAAGCAAACTGCCTCTTTTATTAGTTATCGTTCTTGCCTTTCAAGGTCTTATTGAGTATAACAACCAACAGGATTACAATCGCCATAACAATCATAATACTCAACATTCCTTTGCCCATATAGCTAAGATTTTTCACAAAATTCATTGGTTCAAACATTCTAAAGCACCTCTATCCTTTTATTATAAGAAGAAATTCAAAATCAAACCACCGGCAATAACCGAAGCAATTTGTCCTGATACATTAACACCCATTGAGTGCATCAACAAAAAGTTTGAATTATCCTCTGCCAAGCCCATTTTATGCACAACTCTTCCGGACATTGGGAATGCAGAAATTCCTGCAGCACCAATCATAGGATTTATTTTCTTTTTCAAGAATAGGTTCAAAAACTTTGCAAAGATAACTCCACCTGCAGTATCGAAAATGAATGCAAACAATCCCAATCCCAAAATCATAAGGGTTTCTGGCTGTAGGAACTTTTCTGCCTGCATCTGAGTTGCGATAGTAATTCCCAAGAAGATTGTAATAAGATTTGCCAAAACCTTTTGAGCAGTTTCAGATAAGCTGTTCAAAACTCCACATTCTCTTATCAGGTTACCAAACATCAAAAATCCTATCAATGACACTGAGCTTGGAGCAACTATTCCAACAATTAAAGTAAGAATTATAGGGAACAAAATTCTTGTTGTTTTTGAAACAGAAGAAGGCTGATAATCCATTCTTATTAATCTTTCCTTTTTGGTGGTCAATAGCTTAATAACAGGTGGTTGAATAATAGGAACCAGTGCCATATATGAATATGCTGCAACCATTATTGCACCAAGATATTGTGAGCCCAGCTTACCTGCAACAACTATCGATGTAGGACCGTCTGCTGCACCAATAACTGCAATTGATGCTGCATCATTAATATCAAAGAACATTGAAGCAAGACAAAGTGTAAAGAATATACCAAACTGTGCCGCTGCACCAAAAATCATAAGCTTTGGATTTGATAAAAGTGGACCAAAATCTATCATCGCCCCTATGCCTATAAACAATATCAATGGAAACAATTCGTTTGCAATACCTGCATTATATAGAGTTTCCAATGAGCCTCCCGGCAAAATTGCATCAGCTCCCGGGATGTTGACCAATATTGCACCAAATCCCATAGGCAACAACAATGTAGGCTCCATATCCTTTTTGATTGCCAAATAGATAAGAACTCCACCGATAATCCACATTATAACCTGCTGAATTGTGACCATTCCAATATTAGCAAAAATCGTACCAATGTCCTGAATAAATCCCATTTTTATTTCTCCTTTAAATAAATTCTTACAACATTCTAATAGATTTGGATGTTTTTGTCAATAGCTTTATTAAATCTCAATATACACTGCCCGTTCTTCATTATTCCAGCTTACTTTTGCACTAACAGCTTCGGATATTGCTCTCACAGGCACAAGTGTTCTGTTATAATAAATCTTTGCAGGAACATCAACACTTATAATCTGATTATTCTTGCGAATAGTATTGCTTCCGATTTGAACATATAAAGTTGTATCCCCCTTTTGTGCAGTCACTGTTTCTGTTTCTCCATTCCACGAAACAACTGCACCAAGTGCCTCAAAAACAGCTCTCATAGGAACAAGCGTTCTTCCTTCAACTATAACCGGGTCAACATCAAAGCATACCTCTTTATTATTTAAATAAACAGGAATTCTGTCACTTGGTAAATATCCCATTACATGCTCATCGTCAGTTTCTGAGAATTTTCTCCAGTTATCTTCATACTCTATGTTATAATATAACATATAATTCTCATCAACTTCTGTGAAACAAAAATTTCCCATTTTTTCAGGAATTTTTCCCTCAAAATATATCTGCTCCATAGAGGTGCATCCCATAAACGCCCACATACCAATTTCATTGACACTTGCAGGAATAGTCACAACAGGGACATTCGGCAGATTCATAAATGCAGAATCACCAACTATCTCAAGACTGTTTGATAATTTCACTCTTACAACACTCTTACAGCTGTTAAAAGCTCCATTTTCTATAGTCTTTACACTATTTGGCAAGTTTATGTAATCCACTCTTTCACAACTATAAAAGGCTCTTTCACCTATTGAAGAAATTGTATTTGCAAATTCAATCTCTTCCAATTTGTCAAATTTTGAAAAGCTCCAGTCACCGACAGATGTTATTCCATCCTTTATAACCAGTTTTTTGGTATTGTTAATATGTTCATCCCATGGTCTTTTGTCTGTTTTCTGATAGTCCTTCATTTCGCCACTACCCCAGACTGTCAAA
>JAFXBO010000213.1 GCA_017521775.1 Clostridia bacterium
AGGATTTGGAACTATGCATTTTGAGGATGGGTCAAGATATGTAGGTGATTTTGAACAGGGAGTTCTTGACGGATATGGTGTTTGGTATAATCCGGAGGATAAAATAGTAAGAAAAGGAGAGTTTATTTCAGGTCGTCTAAATGGTATAGCAACAATTTATGATGAAACAGGTAATGAAATCTATCAAGGTAGATTTGTTTCTGATATACCGACTGAAAGAGATTATAAGGATGTCTGCAAAGAAACAACCTTTGCACAACTTGAGGCTGACACAGATGTTTACATTAATAAAAATATTAAGATAAGTGGTGTTATAACCGAAATTGCAATTCAGGATGATATGACAGTTTACTATGTTATGAATATAGCTGGAAATAGCTATAAGAATGTATGTATTGAATACATAGGACGAGACGGAGTTAATATTCGTCAGGGAGACAAACTGAATTTTTATGGATACTGTGCCGGTTACAGAGAGTATATGAGTAGTTCAGGAATTCTTAATGGTGGAATGGTTATAAAAACTTATTACGCTAATTAATAAATTAACAGACAGAAGTTGGAGTATTTCTGTCTGTTTTTGCAAATTGTATTCGGAGGGATTGAAAATGAAAAAAAGATTAGTCAATGTTGGAGGAGTTTTGATTGGTGCAGATGCTCCTATATCAATTCAGTCTATGACAAATACTGACACAAGAGATGTTTTAAAAACAGTTGAACAAATAAAAAGATTGGAAAATGCAGGCTGTGATATAGTAAGGTGCGCAGTTTTGGATGAGGAGGCTGCAGAAGCAATCGGAAAAATAAAAAAACAAATTAATATTCCTTTGGTTGCAGATATACATTTTGATTATAAATTAGCATTAAAGTGTATGGAAAACGGCGTTGATAAGATAAGAATAAATCCTGGAAACATTGGTAGCGAAGATAGAGTCAGAGCAGTTGTGGATATGGCAAAGGATAAAGGAATTCCTATTCGAATTGGTGTTAACGGAGGCTCTTTGGAAAAGGATTTGTTGGAAAAATACTCTCATCCGACTGCAGATGCACTAATAGAAAGTGCGATGCGCCATGTTGAGATATTGGATAAATTAGATTTCCACGATGTTGTTTTATCAATTAAAACATCTGATGTAAAAAGAACAATAGAGGTATATGAAAAGCTTGATAAATTGTGTGATATACCTTTGCATGTGGGAGTAACAGAATCAGGAACATTGCGTGGAGGAATAATTAAATCATCAATAGGTATTGGCTCACTATTGGCTAAGGGTATTGGAAACACAATAAGAGTTTCATTGACTGCAGACCCTGTTGAAGAGATTTATGCTGCAAAAGAAATTCTTAAGGTTTTGGGCTTAAAGAAGGGAGGAGCAAAGCTTGTTTCCTGTCCAACCTGTGGAAGAACAAGAATTAATCTTATTGAAATTGCAAATGAAGTTGAAAAGCGAATTGGCGATATTCAAAAGGATATAACTGTGGCAGTTATGGGTTGCGCTGTAAATGGTCCGGGAGAAGCAAGAGAAGCTGACATTGGAATTGCAGGCGGAA
>JAFXBO010000214.1 GCA_017521775.1 Clostridia bacterium
ATATATTTTCCTGACGAAGGGCAGATATTTATTAATGGCGAAGAGGTTGTTATACGTTCGCCAAAGGATGCTTTTGACTACAAAATCGGTATGATTCATCAGCACTTTAAGTTGGTTGATGTTTTTGATGCAACCCAGAATATTATTCTTGGACTTGAGGACGAAAAGGGCTTCGATATCAAGGAAGCATCAAATAAGGTTAAAGAAATCAGCGAAAAGTATGGTTTTTCCGTTGAACCCTCAAAAAAGATTTACGAAATGTCTGTGTCTGAAAAGCAGACTGTTGAAATTATAAGAGTATTATACAGAGGTGCAAATATATTAATTCTTGATGAGCCTACTGCAGTTTTAACTCCTCAGGAAACCAAAGCACTTTTTAATGTCTTGAGAAGAATGAGGGATGATGGAAAGGCAATTGTTATCATAACACATAAGCTAAATGAGGTTATGGAGCTATCTGACAGAGTCAGTGTTTTAAGAAAGGGCGAATATATCGGAACTGTTAACACAAGCGAAACAGACGAATTGAAGCTTACAGAAATGATGGTTGGTAAGAAAATTGATTTAAATATCGAGAGAAGCGAGCCACAGAACCCGGTTGACAGACTGATAGTTAAGGAAATTAAGTGCAAAAACCGTGAAGGCGTTACAGTTTTGGAAAACATATCATTTACCGCTAAATCAGGAGAGATTTTAGGTATTGCAGGTATTGCAGGAAGTGGTCAGCGTGAGCTTCTTGAATCAATTGCAGGCTTACAACATCTTGAAACAGGAGAAATCATATATCACAATCCAAAGACTGACAAGGAAGAAAACCTTGTTGGCAAAACTCCTATGCAAATCAGGGATATGGGTGTAAGATTGTCATTTGTTCCTGAGGACAGACTTGGAATGGGTCTTGTTGGAAATATGGATATTATTGATAATATGATGTTGAGAAGTTACCGAAAAGGTAAATCAGCGTTTGTTGAGAGAAAAGCTCCTAAGGAGCTTGCAGAAAGTATTATCAAAAGACTTGAGGTTGTTACTCCAAGTGCACAAACTCCAGTCAGACGCTTATCAGGTGGTAATGTTCAAAAGGTTCTTGTTGGAAGAGAAATTGCATCATCACCAACTGTTTTGATGGCTGCATATCCTGTCAGAGGTCTTGATATCAATTCTTCATATACAATTTATAATCTTTTAAACGAGCAAAAGAAAAATGGTGTTGCCGTCATTTTAGCAGGGGAAGATTTGGATGTATTGCTTGAATTGTGCGACAGAATTTTAGTGCTTTGCGGAGGAAAGATCAATGGCATTGTTGATGCAAGGACAAGCACTAAGGAAGAAATAGGATTGCTTATGACAAGACACGAAAAGGAGGCAGCAGACGATGAGTAAAAATACTAAGCACACAAAAGAGCCAAGAATTCAGATAACAAAGCAGACTGAGGTTTCGTGGCGTAAGTCATTGTTAGTCCGTGCTATTGCTATAGTTGTTGCACTTATAATCTGTGCATTTGTTATTGTTTTACTGACAAAATATAATCCATTTGAAGTTTATGGCGCAATGTTTAAGGGTGCGTTTGGCACAACCAGAAAAGTATGGAACACATTTCAGAAGCTTGCAATTTTATTATGTATTTCACTTGCAGTAACTCCAGCATTTAAAATGAAATTCTGGAATATAGGTGCAGAGGGACAAACTCTTGTCGGAGGACTTGCAGCTGCTGCTTGCATGATATATTGGGGAAATACTTTGCCTCCATATATTCTATTTCCTCTTATGGCAATATTCTGTATAGTAGCAGGAATGATATGGGGTATAATTCCTGCAGTATTCAAGGCTATTTTCAACACAAATGAGACGCTGTTTACTCTGATGATGAACTATGTTGCTATGCAGATTGTTTCATTCTGTATCGTTTTCTGGGAAAATCCAAAGGATTCAAACACTGTGGGTGTTATAAACCGTGATACTATGGGTGGTTGGCTTCCATATCTGTTTGAACAAAAGTATTTATTAAATATACTTATTGTTGCATTGATTACAATAGGAATGTATATCTATCTTTCATACACTAAGCACGGCTACGAAATTTCGGTTGTCGGTGAGAGTGAAAATACGGCAAGATATATCGGTATCAATGTTAAAAAGGTTATTATAAGAACTATGGCAATTTCAGGTGCGTTATGTGGTATTGCAGGTATGCTTTTGGTTTCAGGAACTGACCACACAATTAACACAAATACTGTCAGTGGAATGGGATTTACTGCAATTATGGTATCCTGGCTTGCTAAATTCAATCCGATTTATATGATTTTAACATCGTTTTTGATTGTGTTCTTAGAGCAGGGTGCAGGCGAAATTGCAACAACATTCCAGTTAAATGAAAGTGTTGCAGATATTTTGACAGGAATAATTCTGTTCTTCATTATCGGATGTGAATTCTTTATTCAATATAAAGTACATATAAGAGCAAAAAACAAGGAGGGAATAAAAGCATGATAGCAACAATTATTAATAAAGCAATTATTCAGGGTATTCCTCTTTTATTTGGCTCGACCGGTGAGATTATAACTGAAAAATCAGGTAATTTAAACCTTGGTATTCCGGGCATTATGTATGTTGGTGGAAGTGCAGGAGTAATCGGTGCTTATATTTATGAAAAATCAGTTGAAACTCCTCAAGCTTTCTGGTGCATTTTAATACCACTTTTATCCTCAATTCTTGGTTCTTTGATTGCAGCGTTAATTTATAGCTTTTTGACTATAACATTAAGAGCAAATCAAAATGTAACAGGTCTTGCTCTCACAACCTTTGGTGTAGGCTTTGGAGATTTCTGGGGTGGTTCATTGACAAAGATTGTGTCAGGAGGAGGAAATCTTTCAGTTAAGACAACTGCTGATTATTATAAGACAACATTGCCTTTTGCCGATGATTTAGGTGCATTTGGTGAAATATTTTTTAACTATGGATTTTTAGCCTATCTTGCAGTTATAATTGCACTTTTAGCAGCATATGTCTTAAAGCGCACAAGAGTTGGTCTGCATTTAAGAGCAGTTGGAGAAAATCCTGCGACTGCAGATGCTGCAGGGATTAATGTTACAAAATACAAATACCTTGCAACTTGTATCGGAGGAGTCATTGCAGGTCTTGGAGGATTATATTTTATTCTTGACTACACTGGTGGTTCATGGACAAATGGTGGATTTGGTGACAGAGGCTGGCTTGCGATTGCACTTGTTATATTCGCGTTGTGGAAACCAAATATCGGAATTATAGGCTCATTTGTTTTTGGTGGATTATATATCGCATATTCCTATATTGACGGATTAAGCAGAAGTGCAGTTGCAATTTTCAATATGCTTCCTTATGTTGTGACAATTCTTGTTTTGATTTTGACAAGTGTTATGAGAAAAAAGGAAACTCAACCACCACAATCGTTGGGACTTGCATATTTCAGGGAAGAAAGATAGTTAAAAAAGATGCATTTTAATGCATCTTTTTTTATGCAATAATTCGACTGTAAAAAAAGTTGCACTATGCTATTGACAAAGCTGGAAATTTATGGTATAATATATAAAAATCATGATTTTTACAAATTTTTTTACAATAATAGTTGCGTTGTGCTATAAGTATGTTGCGCACGCAAAAAAATTTACATTACGAATAGCATTATGCAACAACAGGAGTGATTATTATTCCAATAACAGATGAAAATATTATTTTGCTTATTCGATATATGGCTCGTGATGGGCTTGGTTATGAAGAAATTGTAAAAAAGCTTGGTATTTCCAAAAGGAAGATTAACAATCTCATAAAGCAGGATGAAACACTTGAAAAGGAAATTGAATTTTCAAAGCTTTTGACAGATTACGCAGTTGAGGATGCGTTATTAAAAAAAGCATTAGGTTCAACATCGGTTGAAACAAAGGAAACTCAGAAAAGTACAGGTGTTGAGTCGATTACCGTGACCAAGGAAATTCCCTCAGACACGGCTGCTTTAAAATTCTGGTTGGAACACAGATGTCCTGAAAGATGGGCAGAAAAGAGTGAAACAAATCAGGCTATTGATGAAAGATTAGAAAAAATCTCTCAGGAGATTTCAAATCAGGCCTTAAATGATGTCGGAGGGGACAATGAAATTCAGTAAAAAACAACTTGAG
>JAFXBO010000215.1 GCA_017521775.1 Clostridia bacterium
ACCATCATCCTTTCATAAAACAATATATAGTCGGTTACATATAACCGACTATACTATATCAAAAAATATACAAAAAGTCAAATGTTGTAATCAATATTTAATCTATTTGTGGAATTTGTTTAGAATTTGCTCCTTGATTTGTGATAAAAGCAGATTAAGTTCTTTGCATCTTACCAAAATCAACATTGCCAAATAAACTATAAATGCACCAATAGCACATATCAAGAATTTAAGAAGAATATTTATATCTAAAATATTCTTAAGATATGTTGCAAAAAATATGGTAACAACACTTGAAACAGCTAATTTTCCAATTAATTTAAGCATTGATGAGAATTTAAAATCAGGAATGTATTTTTTTATTGACCTGTTCAAAAGATAAATTGTCAGAATAACTGAAAGGCTTGTTGCTAAAGAAACTCCCATAACTCCGATGAATTTTGCTAAGACAAGGCTCAGGATTGCATTTAAGAAAACAGCTGAGATATTTGCAATCATAGGGGTTTTTGTATCCTGATACGAAAAATGCAGTCTTATATACATTTCACGGATTGCAATCAAGCCAAACCCGATTGAAAAACCTATTAAGGCTCTTGATGTGTGAAGAGCTGCAACCTCGTCAAACTGACCTCTCATATAAACAATTTCCACAATCTCAGGGGACATAATGCATGCAACAATTGTGATTGGAACAAGCAATATAATCAAACCACTAAGCGATTCCTTAAAAGTTTTTATAACCATTTTTATGTTGTTTTCTGCAACATATGTCGCATATTTCGATAAAAGAATAAGGCTTAAGGTAGCAGTGATTGTTGCTGTTATGAATTGTTCCAAGGTGTATGCGTAGGAGTAATTTGATGCAATACCCTCACCAAGAACTGAACAGATGGCTTTATCAACAATACCATTTAACTGAATAAAGATGTTACTTAATAAAAGTGGCAGAGAAAGCCATAAAAGATGCTTGATATTTGAATCGTTAAAATTAAGCGACGGCTTAAAGGAAAAAGTATCCTTACAAAGTGTCTTTAATAAAAGTGTTTGCAGGATATTTCCTAAAAAATATGCAATAACAAGTGCATTTATATCAAGCCTTTTTGAAAACAGAAGCACCATTAAAATGGCGATTGGGTTATAAACAATCCCATATAGCTTGCCTGGAACAAATGAGTTATTTGCATTTAAAACTGCTGCATATATCGATTGAAATGATGTGAAAATAAATGTCACAGAGAATATGCGAAGATATTTAACAAGCTCTGTGTGGTTTGCTAAAGTATATGACGGTGCAATTATTTTTGCAATCACAGGTGCAAAAATATTGGTCAGGATAATGAAAGCTCCACCAATCAACAAAAACAGGGTAAGCATTTTAGAAGCAACTGCATTTGCAGAGCTTCTGTCCTTTTTTATTGAAATATCAATATAAATTGTCACAAGAGCAGTTGTGAGTGATGCTAAAAGTGCACCTGATAATCCAATCATAAAGTCACTTGAAAGGAAATATATATCAGTTGTTGCACTTGCTCCGTAAGATGATGCGATTACAACCTGTCTCAAAAATCCTAAAAACTTTGATGACAGAACAACAAGAATAACAAGCATAGCAGAGCCAATCACAGTTTTTTCTTTTTTCATTTGTCAGCTCCTTTTTATAAGGGTTTTAATGTATCTTATATATGGCATCGGGTCACGGAGTTCAAAAAGACCGTCACGAACCGATAAATCAAAAAATGATTTTAAGTATTGTGCCATTGTTTTTATTTTATTTTCAGAGGTTTTTAAATTCGCAACAAAGCATAAAATTGCCTGAGGTGTGAACCTCATTTTTTTGTTAAGCTTATATTCTGGGGTTGCAGTTTTAATATCTATTGTGGTGTGCGTTCCCAAAGCACCCTTAACATATCCCTCAAAGAATGGAGCTTTAGCTAAATATGTAATAGCAGCGCTTCCCCATATACGAGGGTTGATTTCAAGAAAATACGGTTTTTTTATAGTTCCTTTAAAATCAAGCATAGCAATTCCTGTGAATTTAATCTCTTTTAAGAGTTTCACGGAATATTCCAATAGGTTTTTGTCAAATATAGTTTTCAAAAAACAAGTAGGACCACCTGAAATCGGATATTCCCTCAAGCTTTCATAACATAAAAAGCTTATTGGCTCATGGTTTTTATCCATAACAACTGCAACACCGATATCGTGACCTTTTATATAGTCGGATGCAATGGGGTTTTTGTCAATATCATTCATCCTTGTATATTCTTTTATAAATTCCTCTTTGGTATTTACAATTGAATATCTGTCAGCAGGCTTTTTGCCCATAGCTTCGCCATTTCTGTATTTGATTATACAGGGAAACGAAACACATTCTGCCATTTTCTCAATGCTTTCGTGTTCAGCAAGTGAGGTTGTTTTCGGAACGGGTACGCCAATTTTTTTTGCAATATTACAAATGGTGTTTTTGTCGTCTGCAAGAGCTATTGCCTCTTTTGATGGCACTAAAAAATCACAGACTTTTTCAAGTCTTTCTCTGTTATTAATAACATTCATAAGACTTTTTCTGTTTGTAGGGATTAGCACAGGTCTTTCGTTTTTGCAAATATCTTCGATATCTTCGCAAAAATTCTCTTCTCGGAGCAGTTCTCTTTGGTTAACGTATTTTGAGAAAAAACCGAGTCTTTCGTTTTCTGAAATATTGTCAAATTCGCAGGCTATAATTGGATAACCTTTTTTAGAAAGCTCTCTTATGGGAGAGATTGCCATTCTGTATTTTATATCTGTTACGATAACTTTTTTCATATCTTTTCCGACAGCTTGGATATTAATTCCAATGCATCTATCCTTTTAACTTTTTTCTTGTCTTTTAGTTTTGTTTCATCTGTGTTGATGCCTTTTAAATGTGCAATTTCCAAAAGTGCATTTCCACTTGCATTTTTTGGGACGATATTATTTTCTTTAGCATAATCTCTTGCAATATTTTTTATATCATTATAGGATAATGCTTTGTTAACTCTGAATAATTCGGGAGGTGTTAACATTATCA
>JAFXBO010000216.1 GCA_017521775.1 Clostridia bacterium
GAATTAAAAGCGGTTGAGGGTCAGAATCACTTATAGAGCCTATTGCTGCAGTTCCCTTCATTTCCTCAAAAATATGCTCAAACTTTGTTCTAAACGGGGAATTTTCGATGTTGTGAATATCCCTTTGCAATCCGCGTTCCTTGTCATATGCTGCCATTCCGCCTCTTTTTGTTCCGAGATGAGAATGATAGTCAGTTCCAAAAAACACATCTCCTATCGCATCGTGCTTAGAAACTGTTCCAAAAAAACCACCCATTAGCTGTTTTTCTCCTTTCGGCTGTAGTCAGATTAATATTTCAAATTTTTATCCTTTTCTATGACCTCGTTTGTCATTTTAACTCTCATATCCAAAAGCTTATCTGCAAGTTCATCGTCAGATAATGCAAGAATCTGCATTGCAAGAATTGCAGCATTAACTGCTCCATCAATAGCAACAGTTGCAACAGGAATACCTGCAGGCATCTGAACAGTTGATAAAAGAGCATCAAGTCCGTCAAGTGTAGATGCTTTTATAGGAATTCCGATAACAGGGATTGTTGTATTTGCTGCAATTGCACCTGCAAGGTGAGCCGCTTTTCCTGCTGCTGCAATTAATACTCCAAATCCGTTTTCCTTTGCATTAACACTAAATTCTCTTGCTGCCTCAGGAGTTCTGTGCGCTGAAAAAATGTGCGCCTCAACACCTACTCCAAACTCTCTCAATTTATCAATTGCAGGCTGTACCTTTGGCAAATCACTGTCACTGCCCATTATTATTCCGACTTTTTTCAATGAAACCACCCTTTTTTATTGTAATATCTCTAATTTTTAAAAAAAATCAACCATTTATATCATACCATATATAAGTAATTTTTTCAAGCAAATATCACAAGATATTTTATTTTTCGTAATATTAAATAAAAATGTGGCGTTATCTTGCCGATAACACCACAAATTTCACTTTATTAATTTGAAAACATCGCTAAAAGCAATAACAATACCTAACAACATCAATAGTACAAGCCCTATTGTATGAATTAATTCTTCCCTCTCGTTAGAAATCTTTTTCCCTATAATTGCCTCTATCAACAGGAACAAAAGACGTCCTCCGTCAAGAGCAGGTAATGGTAAAAGATTAAAAATTCCAAGATTTATCGTTATCACAGCTGCCAAGAAAAGAACATTAACAAATCCATAGCTGCCTGTTTTCACTGCATCATTAACCACTCCGACAATTCCAACAGGACCTGATACGCTCTCTATTCCCACTGTTCCGCTTATAATATCCCAAAGGGATTTATATACCATTTTCACAACATAAACAGTATAATGATAAGAGTATGGGAATATGTTGTTTAGTCCAACAACCTCACTTTTTGGATTAAAGCCAATTATGAGTCTTTTTTGCGTTTCGCTTTTTCCCACCATTTGTGCAATTTCTTCTTCATTTGCTACAACTGCATAGTCATATTTCTGAGAAGATGTATGCCCATTTATCGAGGTCACCACCTCAACATAGTCCTCTTTGTAATTGTAGGTCGTTTCACTCACAGTCGGCTTAAAGGAAAGCACCAACTCTTCTTCTCCCCTTTTTACCTTGACATTTGCTAATGTGTCCTCGGTAAAGTCAGCAGTATAAAGAGCAACATCCTGATAAAATCCAATTTTATTTCCGTTAATTTCAAGTATTTCATCACCTGGCATCAATCCTGCCTCGGCTATATATGAGTTTTCCACAACCTTATCGACAACAGGGACACTAATTTTATTTGCTTCTCCATCAGAATGCGGCATTGATGCCGTCATCAAAACAAACAACAAATACCCAAGCACAATGTTTAAAAAAGCTCCCGAAATAAGCACAAGAAATCTCTTATACTTTTTTTGATTGTTCAATGCTTCTTCATCATTCACATCATCTACAAATCTGCAATACCCACCAAACGGAATTAACCTTACGGAATAAAGCGTTTTGCGTCCCTGAATTTTAAATATTGCAGGACCCATACCAATTGAGAATTCCAAAACCTTTATTCCTGTCAGCTTTGCCATTATAAAATGACCGAATTCGTGAACTGAAATCAAGACCAGAAACATCACTATTGTTATTATTATCGTCAACATTTTTCTAACTCCTAAAAAAATTAATCAGCCATTTCTCTTACAACACGCCTTGCCTCTTTTTCAACTTCAAAAATCTGTTCAATTGATGGATTTTCTATGTTTTCAATTCTTTCCATAGCTTCTCCGATTAATCTTGTTATATCAAGATAAGAAATCTTTCTTTGTCTGAAAAGTTCAACTGCTTCTTCATCAGCACTGTTAAATACTGTAGGCACAGAGCCACCAATTCTTGCCGCATCATAAGCAAGCTTCAATGCGTAAAAGGTCTCCATATCAGGCTCTTGGAATGTAAGACTTGAATACTTTGAAAAGTCCAGTTCATTACCCCTCATCGGCAATCTTTTCGGATAGGTAATGGCGTACTGAATAGGCAGTTTCATGTCAGGAGCACCAAGCTGTGCCATAACCCCATTATCTTTATATTCAACCATTGAATGAACAACACTTTGTCTATGTACCAACACCTTAATCTGCGATGCATCAACTCCGAACAACCACTTTGCTTCAATTACCTCTAACCCCTTATTTACAAGAGTCGATGAGTCGATTGTGACTTTAGCTCCCATATTCCAGTTGGGATGCTTTAGTGCATCTTCAAGAGTCACCTTTGAAAGCTCGTCTTTGGTTTTACCAAAGAACGGACCACCTGATGCAGTTAGTATAATCTTTTTTATATCTTTTTTATCAAAACCCTGCATTGATTGAAAAATTGCAGAATGTTCTGAATCAACAGGCAATATTTCTACCCCATATTGTTTGCATAGCTTTGTTACAATATGTCCGCCTGTCACAAGAGTTTCCTTGTTTGCAAGAGCAATATTCTTTTTTTGTTTTATTGCCTCAATAGTCGGTTTTAGCCCCGAAATTCCCACAACTGCAGTAACCACCAGGTCTGCTCCGTCAACAGTTGCAACCTCGCAAACACCCTCATTACCGGATACAATTTTGGTGTTAGTGTCAGAAACCTTTATTTTTAGTTCCTTTGCTTTTTCCTCATCAACAACTGCAGCAACCTTTGGCTTATATTTTCTTATCTGCTTTTCTAAAAGCTCAATATTGGATTGAGCTGATAACCCGTGAATTTTTATATTGGGATATTCATCTGCCACCTCAAGAGTCTGAGTTCCTATTGAGCCTGTGGAACCGATTATAGTAATATTATGTTCGTTTTCCATAATTATGCCTCTTTCGTATTTTCATTTCCTTTATTTTATCATATATAGGAAATCTTGTCAAACAAACAGGCAGCGAGTATGTTATACATACCACACTGCCTGTCCGCCTCTTATCACTGCTAATATAACAACGGTAAAATCCCACAATTACCTCCCTGTTACATCAAACCAAAAAGCTATTACGATGTTTATTATAATATTAAAAACTCTCAAAAACAATAATATTTCCGAGAGTTCAGCAAACATCATATTAAGTTATTAAACATTCAACTGTAGCTGTGTCATTATTTGACGCAGCTATGCCATTTATTGCCAAAATGTCACAGTTCATTGGGATTTATATAATTCGTTGTGACATTTAAGAAACATTTTATTGTGCTTCTATAATTCGACAATAACACAAGATATTGTGGTTTTTTCTTTGACAAAACTCTACATTATGTGCTAACAGTCTAAAATTGCAGTACCAATTTTCCCATTTTCAATTTCGATGACACCAAAATTTCTTGTGTATTTCACACTTCCGGGGTTAAATAGGGTAATATTGCCCAAATTCATATTATATGGGATATGAGTGTGACC
>JAFXBO010000217.1 GCA_017521775.1 Clostridia bacterium
TCTTCTTTTTGCTGTTCCTCTAAGAACTTCTTATCTCTCTCTCTTAACTCAACTGCTTTGGCTGCAGACAGAGCCTCTAACTCCTGCTGCTTTAACAACAGCTTTTCTTCCTCTGTTAAAGGTCTATTGACCTTGTTCTCTACATTCTCTATATTCTTGTCTTTTTTCTTACTCATAATGATTAACCCCTTTCTGATTTACACTTAATTACCCAAAGAACCAAAGAACTCTCCTAATCCCATCTCGCCGGTAAAATAGGAAGTAGCACTTTCCCAAATACCCTGCATATGACCTACCCAAGAATCAGGAATAGGAATACGATAACCACCCAAAAGAGCCAGCAATAAGATAGATGCAATCACTACTAAGAAAATTGTCTTGATGGTTCTCCAAAACTTCTTCTTTCTCTTTTCCTTCTTCCATTCCTTTTCTCTCTCTGCCTGCAACTCTTTTTCTTTCTCTAAAATACTCAAAGATGTAGACTTACGAGCCTCTTCATCCTTGTTTTCCTGAGCTGCCAGCTTATTCTCTATCTCCTTAACCTTGTCAGAAACATCCTTGATTTCCTCTTTGGAAGTGTAAGCCTCTTCCTCGCTAATCTCGATTAAAACAGTGTCGCCTTTATCTGGAGATTGCAAATCATCCATACCTAAATTCTGAATTTTCATAGATATAACCCCTTTCTTTTTACATAATTTTAGTCAAATTTAGAATTATCTTTTATTCCATCCAACTGCTCAAAACCTGTACCATCAAACACTTCATCCAGTTCCTCTTTTGAATACTTAACTTCAACTTCCTCAACCTTATTTAACCTTGCTTTCCTTAACCTTTTGCCCGACAGAAGCACTTCAAGATTTCTTGGATTTCTTTGCTTTTTGTTGCCTTCTAAAATGTCTATCGCTGTGATAAGTAGCACCCATACGACTGATACACCTATACAGGTCAAGCCCAGTAAGTAGTCAGAAGGTAAAAGTAACGAACCTAAAAGCAAAGTAACCAGCGCATACAATCTAACGGTCTCGTTCATCAAAATTGTCTTTAACTTCTTCATTCCTTTCACTTCCTTTTATTGAAAAATAGTTCTTCCCAAAACATTAACCCTAACAAGATAACTACTGTTCCTATCACTCCTACACCAAAACAGAAGATTATGATTAGTTGAAACAAGGCCAACTGCAACTCCAATTCAAAAAAGATATACAGGAGAGCATTTACTATGTAATCAAACCCATGCCCCGCAGGAACAGAAACAATAAGACACAGTAAAGGCACAGCATAATCAAATTTCTTTTTGTTCCTCTTGCTTATGACTCTCAGCAACGAGATGTAGAAGAAGAAACCACAGAAGATGCAGAGAAAAGGATATTCGACCCATCTGCTTAGAGTTACGAAGAAGTACACAAAGAACAAAGATAAACCAAAACCATATAGACTTAGTTCCAAGAACCTGTCCCCCTTTGGCTTCTTCATTTGACTCACCTCCAAGGATGCTCTCGCATTTTTTGTTTTTCCTGCTTCAGATTTTCTTGTTCAAGGTACTTTGAGATTGTAGAAACAATCTTTTCAAAAGTTAGGACTACTCTGTTTCATCTAACCCTAACTTTTTACTTTCACTTATATTATTTTTGACTGTCCAAGTTTTTTGAAAATGTCTCCTAATTTTGAAAATCAGCAAAAGATTTTTTCGCAACACCCTCTTTGTTTTTCTATAACTGTCCACTCTCAAAAATTGATATTGAGATTTCAAGCAATCTTATAAATAAGATAGGGTGGCGTCTGCCAGCAGACGCCACCCTATATCTGAGGCATGATATTTATGATAGAAAAATGAATTTCAAAAGTGGTTTTTGACCAAAAGGTGAGGGAAGTGCTATAAAGACAAAGAAAAACAAGGGTCTCGATTTTCAAAAATCAAAACCCTTGTTATATCTACAATAAATTGAGTTCTCAAGAGAAAATTTGAAGAATATTTCACTCTAACCCTCCACAAACCAAATTGGAATCGCCAAACAACTCTTATCCTTCAAAAATAATCAAAAATTTTTGAACTCATACCCACACAAGCAGGTCTTCACATCACCTGCACCATAGATACCACAATTAGGACACTTATCATAACCAAAATCTTTGGCATCAAACTCGTGACCAAGAATCACTCGCTCACCGGGCTTAGTCTTATAACCCTTTAACTCAACGGCATTATTAGAAGAGTCTTCCCCAGGACACTTTGTTAAGACCTCAATTTGTGGACCTCTTAACTCCTCCAAACTCTTTCTCAGTTCAGCCATCCTATCCTCAAAGGAAAAGGGTTCTTCCTGCCAAAGTTCTTTCTTTTTTCTTCTCAGCAAACCCATAAAAATTACCTCCTTATTTATATAACCCTTCTATCAAACCCATTACCACAAAGGCATCATTGAACCCTTGCTGAGTACGAAGGACTGTTTCTCTTAACTTAGACTCATTACTTGCTGCACCCTGAAAATACTTACGATGGCTTGCCATCATAAAGTCATATACTGCACTTTGCTTTGTGCTGTTGACCATACCATTCTCTACTATCATGTCATTGCTCTTTTTCTCCATTGATGCACACACAGACAGCAGCTCCTTAAAAAGGCTGTCTGCCTTGTCCTGCAGTTCAGAAACAGAACCCTCATAGATTATAGGCACTTCCTTTTTAGGTAACTCCTGTGACACTCTATGAGACACCACAGGGGCATCAGCCAAACAACCCTTATAGTCCTCTACCTTTTCCAACAGGTCTTGATAGTAGTGGTTATCCTTCAAAATTTTCACGGAGAAGTTCAGCCAGGATTGACCCTTATCTTTTACTTCCTCCTGATATACTTTCTGATAGGCTAAACCCAAATCTGTAAAATGCAGATAGCACAAGGTCAAGTCTTTCAATTTCTTTGGACTGGTCTTTGCAAGCCCCATTTCTCCTAAACCAGAAGAAAGGTGCTTTTCAAATATCATGTCCTGTACGAGGGGTTTCCTCATTGTAAGCAGCATATAAACTTTTACTATGTTCATAAGGTCTGTTGCTGTTTTTTCTGCACGATGACCATTCTTCAAAACCAGATTGACTGTCAGACAGTCCTCTATAAACTGCTTGATAGGCTTTTCCATTCTTGGCCCCCTACTCATACCTAACACCTCTCTTTCTCTAAGATAAGCAAGGGGATAAACCCCTTGCTAAATTTCAATCTTTATTCTCCTGCTCGGAGGCAAGCTCCTCGCCCAATTTCTGAACCCAATCTCCTACGATAGACATATCCTTCTGATAGACCCTTGCACAATACTCAAAGGCTGCCTGTTTTCCTTTCTTTTCTATCAACCATTCAACATAGTCGTTAAAACCATCTCTGTCCATCTGTATATCAGACTCGTATTCAAATTCCTCTGCTATGTCTGCCATAGGCGCTAACCACTCACCACAATCACAAACATCTATTTCATTGTCTACCCATAAACCACAGTTAGGGCAGATACGAGTAGTTTCTTGGGCTTCCTCTAACGGGATATACTTGGTACGAGAAAATTCCTCTATTACCTCACCATCATCATCCTGAACATAAACCTTTGCCATTACCATGTCCTCAGTATTGTTCAGATGAGGTTTCAATTCCTCTAATGCAATCTGCATTTTCTCCCAAAGACCACGGAGATTATAAGGACTGTGTTTATCTGCAAAGAAGGCATCATATACCCAACCTAAATAGACAGACTTTCTGAAATCTTGAATAGGGTCAGACTTCAAGCAATTGATATGAGGTCCTATTTCCATCTGAGCAATCGCTGCATACAAGTAATCTAAGGCTTCTGTTGCCTCATCATAGGCTCTGGATACTTGCTCCTCAATGCCTGCTGGATAACCATCCTCATCAAAAATCTCAGCACCAAAACCCATACACTCACAACAAGGGCACCCTGCACA
>JAFXBO010000218.1 GCA_017521775.1 Clostridia bacterium
ACTGAGGACCATTCACATAACGTTGGTCAATGTTACCGTTGTTCAACAACAGTTGAGCCGATTGTTTCAAAGCAATGGTTTGTTAAGATGAAGCCTTTGGCAAAACCTGCTATTGAAGCTGTTACATCAAAAGAAACTGAATTTGTTCCTGAGAGATTTTCAAAGACATATATGAACTGGATGGAAAATGTTTTTGACTGGTGTATTTCAAGACAGCTATGGTGGGGACACAGAATTCCTGCATTCTACTGTGACAATTGTGGTGAAACAACAGTTTCAAAAGAGGATATCACAGTTTGTCCTAAGTGTGGTGGAAAAGTTCATCAAGATGAAGATGTTTTGGATACCTGGTTCTCATCAGCACTATGGCCATTCTCAACTCTTGGTTGGCCTGAAAAAACTAAAGATTTAGATTATTTCTATCCTACAAGTGTGCTTGTGACAGGTTATGATATCATATTCTTCTGGGTTTCAAGAATGATTTTCTCTGCTTTGGAACACACAGGAAAAGCTCCGTTTAAGCATGTGTTTATCCACGGTCTTGTAAGAGATTCACAAGGCAGAAAGATGTCAAAGTCATTGGGTAATGGTATTGACCCTCTTGAGATTATAGAAAAGTATGGTGCAGACGCATTGAGATTTACTCTTGCAACAGGTAATGCACCTGGAAACGATATGCGTTTCTACATCGAGAGAGTTGAAGCAAGCAGAAACTTTGCAAATAAAATCTGGAATGCATCAAGATTTACATTGATGAATTTGGATATAGAAGAAAACAAACTTCCTGATGCATCAGAATTACAGCTTGAGGATAAGTGGATATTATCAAAGTACAACACCCTTGTAAAAGAGGTTACAGATAACCTTGATAATTTTGAATTGGGAATTGCAGTACAGAAGCTTTATGATTTCTTATGGGATAATTTCTGCGACTGGTATATTGAGCTTGTTAAACCAAGACTCTTTGACAAAGAAAACCCAACTGCAAAAACTGCTCAATATGTATTGACATATGTTTTGTCAAATACAATGAAATTGTTACATCCATTTATGCCATTTATAACAGAAGAAATCTGGCAACACTTACCTCACGAGGGTGAGAGTATAATGATTTCTGATTTCCCTAAGTATGATGAAAAGCTTAATTTCTTTGATGAAGAAAAGCAAACTGAAATGATTATGTCCGCTGTTGTTGCAATCAGAAACAGAAGAGCTGAAATGAATGTACCTCCATCAAAGAAAGCACAGGTTATCATCGTTACAGATAAAGCTGATATCTTCGAAAAGGGAACTGCATATTTTGAGAAGTTAGCATCAGCACAGAATGTTGAAATCAAATCAACAAAAGACGGAATTGATGCTAATGCAGTTAACATCGTTGTTGATGGCGCAGAAATATTTATGCCTTTGGGCGAATTGGTTGATAAGGAAAAAGAGCTTGAAAGACTTAATAAGGAAAAAACAAAGTTAGAGGGCGAAATCAAGAGAGTTGAGGGAAAACTCAACAATCAGGGCTTTGTTGCAAAGGCTCCTCAAAAGCTTATTGACGAAGAAAAGGAAAAAGGCGAAAAATATAAAGAAATGCTCCAAAAGGTATTAAAAAGCATTGAAGATATGGAAAAAATGTAATTAAGTTAAAAATAACTGTTCTTGATAAAAAGAACAGTTATTTTTTTACACTAATAAAAAATGCTCCAAATATGGAGCATTTTTCTTATAGCTTATTTCTTTGAATTTTTCCACTTACTGTCTTTGGCAAGCTATCCTTGAACACAACAATTCTCGGATACTTATACGGAGCTGTTCTCTCCTTAACATAGTTCTGAATTTCCTTTTTAAGCTCTTCTGTAGGCTCTGTTCCGTTTACAAGAACAATACTTGCCTTGACAACCTGACCTCTTACCTCGTCAGGTTCGGCAGAAACACCACATTCCAAAACATAAGGCAATTCCATAATAACGCTTTCAATTTCAAAAGGTCCTATACGGTAGCCTGATGATTTGATAACATCATCAGTTCTTCCGACATACCAATAAAATCCGTCTTCATCACGCCAGGCAACATCGCCTGTGTGGTAGTAGCCATCGTGCAACACCTCATCGGTTTTGTCCTGTGCATTATAATATCCTGCAAACAAGCCACAAGGCATTCCATTCTTAACATTTATAACAATTTCTCCGTTTTCACTGACAGGAACACTGTTTCCGTCTGCATCAACCAAGTCAACATCATAAATCGGTGCAGGCTTACCCATTGAGCCGATTTTGTGAGGAGCGCCTGTCATATTACCTATAATCATAGTGCTTTCTGTCTGTCCAAAGCCCTCTAAAATCTTTAATCCTGTAGCCTTTTTGAATTGCTTATATACCTCAGGATTAAGTGCTTCACCTGCAGTTGTCATATGCTGAACTGATGAAAAATCGTATTGTGAAATATCCTGTTTAATCATCATTCTAAGCATTGTTGGAGGTGCACAGAATGTTGTGATTTTGTATTTCGCAAACATAGGCAAAATCTCTGCTGCATCGAATCTGTCAAAGTCAAAAACAAATGTTGCAGCCTCACATAGCCATTGTCCGTATAGCTTACCCCACATAGCCTTTGCCCAGCCTGTATCCGAAATTGTGAAATGTAATCCCTCAGGGTCAACATTGTGCCAGTATTTTGCAGTGTGGAAATGTCCAAGTGCATATTTATAGTTATGCGATGCAATTTTAGGATAACCTGTTGTTCCTGATGTGAAGAACATCAACATTAAATCGTCGCCACCAGGAGCATCCTCAGTTCTCTTATAATGAGTGCTGAAAAGCACATATTCATCGTTGAAATCTCTCCAGCCATCTCTCTTTTCACCAACAATTAATTTATTGATTAACTGTGGACACTTTTTAGCAGCCAAATCAACCTGTTCAGGAACTCCATCATCAGAGGTCGCAATAATTGTGCTTACTCCTGCTGCATTGAATCTGTACTCAAAATCGTGCTCGTGTAGCTGATTTGATGCAGGAATTGCAATCGCACCAAGCTTATTGAGTCCAATTATTGCAAACCAGTACTGGTAGTGTCTTTTTAAGACAAGCATAACCCTGTCACCCTTCTTAATTCCAAGTGACTTAAAATAGTTTGCGCATTGGTTTGATGCTTTCTTTATATCAGTAAATGTAAATCTTCTCTCAGTTAAATCCTTTGAGATATGTAACATTGCAAGCTTTTCAGGCTCTTTTTTTGCTAATTCATCAACAAGGTCAAAGGCAAAGTTAAAGTTTTCTGTGTTTTTGAACTTAATTGATGTAGGTGTTCCCTTTTCGTTTTCCTCAACATCAATAAATTTTTGATATATTCTTGGCTTTGTATCGCTCTCTCTTTTAACTGATACATCTTCTGTTTGTGCAAGCTCAGGAATTTCGTCTGTTTCTTCACCTTTTAGAACGATAGCGTAGAAAGTACAGTCCTTACCATCAACTGCAATCATTCCGTGAGGAGTGCTACTGTCATAGTAGATACTGTCGCCAGGTCCCAAAACTTCCTTATGTTCACCAACCTGCACCATCAAATGACCTTCAATAACAAGGTCACATTCCTGACCTGAGTGAGTTGTTAGTTCAATATCTCTGTTAACTGCATCAGCATCATAAACACTCTTAACATACAAAGGCTCTGCAATACGATTTTGAAATGCATAGGCAAGGTTATAGTAGGTCATTCCGTGAGCGTGGGCAATTTCTTGTCCCAAGCCCTGACGGGTTACTGTGTATGAACGAAGCTTAGGGCTTGTACCCTCAATAATATCAGTAACATTGACATTCAAAGCCAATGCACATCGATACAAAAACGCAAAGTTCAAATCGCTCTTTCCTTGTTCACAATCAGAATATTCAGCCTCAGAAATTCCTGTCTTTTGTGCCATTTCCAAAAGAGTCAAGCCTTGAATTTCGCGAAGCTCTTTAATTCTTCCTGCCATTTCCTTGATTTTTAAATCAAGTCCTGTCATTTTTTCCATTTTATTCTCTCCTTTTTATAGGGGACATTAAAAAACTCGTCCCAAAGTTGATTTCTTTGAGACGAGCATAATTCTATACCCGCGGTACCACTCAAATTGCGAAATTCTTTCGCCCCTCTTGGAGTCCATCAACCCCTATGCCTTAACGCAGCAATCACGGAGAGGTTCTACTGATTTTTAAAAAAACTTTCTTCCTCTCGGCTCGGAAGCTACAAACACAAAAACTGTTTCCTATGACTCGCACCAACCGTCACTTCTCTCAAAAGGTCATAAATTTGCGCACTCTTCGTCAATGCCTTTTTAATGATACTTTATGAAATTATGTTAGTATAATAACATATTTTTAAAATTTTGTCAACAATTTTTTAAAAAACTATTGACAAATGGAAAATTTAACTGTATTATATGTATTAATACAGTTGGTACATATGGAGGTGAAATTATGATTTATCTTAATCCGACAGATTCAAGACCTATTTACGAACAGATATGCGAGAAGTTCAGGGAATTAATTATTGGCGGATATATAACTGAAAATGACAAAATTCCATCTGTGAGGGAATTAGCATCAAGTCTTTCAATTAATCCGAACACAATACAAAAGGCGTATAAACTGTTGGAGATTGAGGGGTATATCTATTCTAAACCTGCAAAAGGTTATTTTGTTGGTGTGACAAAGCGCTCTGAACAACGATTACCTGTTTTATTAAAGCAATTTGAAGAAACTTTGGAGGAGCTTGAATTTTTGGGTTGCGAAAAAGAAGAACTTTTAAAAATCATTGATAAAAAATATTTGAAAGGAAGTGCAAAAAATGATTAAGGTTTCAAATGTTATCAAGACTTTTGATGGCTTCAAGGCTTTAGACGATATAAGTCTTCAGGTCGAAAAAGGCTCTGTTTATGGTCTTGTCGGTCCAAATGGTGCAGGAAAGACAACCATAATTAAAAATATATGCGGAATTTATACACCTGATTGTGGTGAAATCAAAATAAATAATCAAAATGTTTATGAAAATACTGACATAAAAAACAAAATCATATACATAAGCGACGAACTGTTTTTCTTTTCAACCTATTCAATCAAGGATATGGCAAAGATGTATTCAAAAATCTATCCTGACTGGAGCTGGGAAAGATATGAGAATATGAAAGAGGTCTTCAAGATTGATGAAAAAAGAAAGGTTCGAAGACTCTCCAAAGGTATGCAAAAACAGGTCGCTTTCTGGCTTGGAATTTGCACAAAGCCTGATGTTATGATTTTAGACGAGCCTGTTGACGGTCTTGACCCTGTTATGAGAAGAAATGTGTGGAGTCTTGTGTTGTCGGATGTTGCAGAAAGTGGAACAACAGTACTGATTTCAAGCCATAATTTAAGAGAACTTGAGGATGTCTGTGACCATGTTGGTATAATGTTTAACGGAAAAGTAGTCTTACAAAAATCTCTTGATGATATGAAAGGAAATATCCACAAAATGCAAACTGCATTCAAAGACGAAATGCCACAGGAGCTTTTAAATAAGCTTGAAATTCTGCATTCTTCCGAGTTTGGAAGTGTGACAACAATGATTGTTAAGGGAAATGCAGAAGAAATCAAAGAGTTAGTGAGCAGTTACAAGCCTTTGATTTTGGATATTCTTCCGTTGACACTTGAAGAGGTATTTATCTATGAGTTGGGAGGTATGGGTTATGAGTTTGAAAACATCTTACTTTAATTTACCTTTGTTTAAATCAAATCTAAGAAGATTTTGGTGGATTGGTGCAGGAGTTTTGTTAGCATATTTGACAGTTGCATTGCTATTTTTGTTTGACGAGGACACCTCCGAAGGCTTTGCTGTGATGAATGCTGTAGTAGTAGGAGTGGCAGGAATTTTGCCTGCGATACTTTTCTCCTATCTTAACAATTCAGGCTCGGTTACCTGCTTACACGCTCTGCCAGTTAAAAGAAAGGCACATTTTTTAACAAATCTTGCGACTGTATATGCTTTGATTTTAGTGCCTGCTATTATTTCTTATGCAATAGGATTTTTCTATTGTGTTTTGGAAATGCCTATTGGAATTGGTAATTTAGCAGATTATTTTGTTATGCTGATAATATGCGCAACCATTGCAACATCTGCAGGAACATTAGGAAGTATGATAACGGGTAACACTATTGCAGCTATTTTCTTTGCTATTTTGTTTTTTGCCTTTCCTTTTTATGCAGAGGGAGTTTTAAAAGGATTTTTAAGCACAAATGTTTTTGGAATATGGGATGTAGAATATTATTCACTTGACAATATGTCAATTCTTAAAGCTAATCCGTTTATGATTGGCTGGTTTATTGTAAGCATTATAGGACTTATTGTTTCGTGGTTTTTGTATAAAAACAGAAAACTTGAAACAAATGGTGATATTATATCATTTGACTTTTTAAAACCTGTGTTTATAGCAGCAGTATCAGTATTTGCAGGACTAATCGGATATTTTTACCTTAATGTTTTCTTTGACGACAGTATATTCTTAATGCTCCCGTTTGGAATTTTAGGTGCAGTTGTTTCATATATGCTTTCCAAAAAAGCTTTTACCATAAAAGGTATTTGGAAACCGATTTTGATTTATATTATTTTTGTCGGTGCAGTCTGGGGAACAATCTCCTTTGATTTAACAGGCTTTGAAAGAAGAGTCCCTGACATTGCTGACATAGAAAGTATTGATATGGTTGATACAGATTCGTTTATCAACAGATATCACTACTACACAATCGAGGGTAAAAAATATTATTATGATATGTCAATTGAAGATTACAGATATTATGATGAAGAAGACTTTAAAAATATAACTGCCTTCCACAAACAGAGAATTGAGGATAGAAAAAGTGGTTTTGAAAAAATTCATATAGTTTATAACCTGAAAAATGGCAAAACATTAAGAAGAATTTACTCTGCATCATTAATTGAGGACAGAGAATATCTTGAACCAATTTACAAAACAGAGCAAAAGCTAAAAATTAATCACGGTTGGTTGGTTAAGGAATATCCTGTTACAGAAATCGTTATCTCCGATGACAGACTGAAAAACGACTCAAAGAACTTTGAAATTCTGGTCGGTGACAGTAAAAAAGCAAAGCTTTTGTTAGATGCATTAAAGAAAGATGTCAGCGAGGCAAGCTACGAGGATATCGTTTCATACAGAAATTCTCTCACTCAAGTGCAAATTTCATATCAAAGAGACTTGATAGATGAAAATGGAAATGTGTTTATTGATGAGTCAAAGGAAAGAACTACATATGACAACTTCGGTATTCCAAAAAGCTATGTAAGAACTACTGCACTCTTAACCGAGTGGGGATTGTTTGATGCTATATATAAGCCGAATGAAATCTCATGTGTTGAGCTTGAATTTGATTATCGTCAGGAGGAGACCGTCAGATTTAAAAATCCTGATGAAATAAAAGAAATCTATGATTTTGTTTCTGAGGCAAAGTTGATACAAACCAAGGAACATGGATATGATTTTAATGTTCGACTCATATTTTTAAATGCTCAGGGAAAAAGAATTCTTGACTTTTCAGGCTCAAGACAAACCAACATCCCTGTACCCAGATTACTTAGCGCAGAAATTAATAAGTATAAATTTAAATATGGACAAAATATACCAAAAGGTGCTATTGCCGAAACATATGAAATATACTAAAACTGTTGACAATAAAGGGATAACTGATATAATATTTATGTGATTTTCTCATAAAGGAGTTTTTAATAATATGAAAACAGAAAAGAATATCCTGATTGCATTTATATTAAATCTATTATTTTCAATTTTTGAGTTTATCGGTGGACTTTTTACAAGCAGTGTTGCTATTGTTTCAGACGCTGTTCACGATATGGGTGATGCTTTGAGCATTGGAATATCATATTTTCTTGAAAAAAAGAGCAAAAAACAACCTGACGAAGTTTTCACATACGGATATGCAAGATACTCGGTTATCGGAAGTGTTATAACAACCCTTATCCTGTTCTTCGGCTCAGTTATGGTTATATATAATGCGATACTAAGAATTATTAATCCAATTCCGATAAATTACAGTGGAATGATTATATTTGCTGTTTTCGGCGTAATAGTGAATTTTATTGCTGCGTATGTCACAAAGGATGGAGATTCCCTAAATCAGAAAGCTGTTAATCTGCATATGCTTGAAGATGTTCTCGGCTGGGTGGTCGTGCTTATCGGCGCAGTTGTGATGAAATTTACTGACCTTTGGCTGATTGACTCCCTGATGTCAATAGGTGTTGCTGTGTTTATATTTATTAATGCATTTAAAAACCTCAAAGAAGTTCTTGATTTATTTTTGGAAAGAGTACCAAAAAATATATGCGTTGATGAAATAAAAGAGCATATTTTAAATATTGATGGTGTTTTAGATGTTCATCATATACACATCTGGAGCCTTGACGGACACAATAATTTTGCAACAATGCATATTGTTTCAAACGAATGTCAAAGAGAATTAAAGGAAAAAATCAGAGAAGAACTTTTAGAGCACGGAATTAATCATGCAACTCTTGAATTTGAAAAAGATGGTGAGCATTGTGACATGCATCATTGTCATATAGAGCATAACGAACACGGCGGACACCATCATCACCACCATCACCATTAATAAAGGAAGCCTCCAAAAAGAGGCTTCTTTTTAGTAATTAAAATTTTAAACTAAAACTATTGACTTTTTAGTTTTTTTATGTTAGAATATTTTGGTGTCATAGGGGTATGATGTAATGGTAACATGCCGGTCTCCAAAACCGTTCTTGAGGGTTCGAGTCCTTCTACCCCTGCCATAGTAGCGTGATGATATTACTGTCAGTAGTGTCATCACGCTTTTTCATGCGGTTTTTCAGGGTTCAAGTGGTGTTCCTCTAAAACAGTATTTTCGTTACTGTCGAAGGTTTTTCGTAAGGAGTTGAACCCCAGCCCTTAATTCAATATCAGTTCCAAAGCACAGAGTTTTAAAATGATCTGTGCTTTTTGTTTTGGAATTAAGGAGGCCAATATGAAAAAACTAAAAGTCAACTTTACCACAATACCTAACGAAGCAATTCTGGACAAAAGACTTGATACATACGAGTTCAGAGTGTTGTGTTATTTGTGTAAATTATCTAACGAGGAAAATATTTATTTTCCTTCCTACTCCACCATCGCCGCCAATATGAATATCAGCCGTTCCAAAACAGCAAATATAATCAATCGCCTTATCTATTTAGGTTATATTGAAAAGGAAAATCGCACAAGGGGTCGTGGCGGAAAGGGTTCTAATCTCTACACTGTATGTACGGAATACTATGAGGATGAAAAACAGTCTGCCGAAAAGACTACGGATAGTATTTCAAAAGGACATCGTGATAGTCTTCCTGAAGAACCGGATAGTATGCAGGACGGACTATATAAATAC
>JAFXBO010000219.1 GCA_017521775.1 Clostridia bacterium
ACACCGGCGAGGACGGTTTACTGTACTGCGGCAAGTGCCGCAAGCCGAAAGAAGCCTATTTTGCGCCGGATAAGGCCGCTATCTTCGGGCGCGACCGTAGCCTTTAATTTTACCATAACACATCGTGCCAGAAATTTCTTGATGTTGCTGCTATATTCAAAGCTACAAGAATTAATATAGTTTCAAAAACCATAAGAATGTTTTTGCTCATCCATGCGCTTGAATAAAACCATTGCCCACGAATTAATATATTATATAGCCAAGGTATAATAATTGATAATACAATAATGAGTGTGTATTTTTTCATAACCTTTACTCTGCTCGTATCAAGATCTAAGGACAATTGAATATATAAAATTCCCTGGATTGTACTGAATATCACTCCGAATAAATCATATGAATCCCAAACTAGATAATTAAAAACCATTGCATTATTATATTGATACAAATACAAATTATTCCATGAATTTGTCATAATCTCGCCAAGCTCTCCATTTGAAAACCACTTTGGTATTGAACCATAAATCAAGTCCATAGGATTATTATTTATTATATAATATATAATCCATGTATTTGAAACCAAAAAGCATATACCAATGGCCATAAAAATTGATTTGAAAACTGCCATTTTTGACATATTTTTTGAGACGGTAAGCATTATAAATGGTATGAGTATATATAATGATCTATATAGGCAATACGCAATAGAAGAAAGATTTCTTGTTCCGTCAAAATGGAATAATGAAATCAAAAAATCTAAAAATACCTTGTAAGCATAAAATATTCCCATTCCTAATGCAATCATAAGCACTGCATCAATAATTATTCTTTTTAAATATGGTGATAACATATAATTTCCTCCTGTATCTTATATTTCATACTTTGAAAGTATTTTTGCTACTTCATATGCTGATAATTCTGTTCTTAAAATTGTTACCTCTTGAATATCAGCCCGTTGTATAACACCATCATCAGGAGAAAATCCATCACAAATAATAATACATCCTGCCTCCATCAGGGAAGCAACTGCAACAATATTTATATTGCTCTGAATTGTTATCCAGGCGTTATCCTTTTGTATTCTGCTCATTGCAAGGCTTAATAAATCTCCTATATAGCAACCTCTTATTTCTCTTTGCTCATCCCCACAGATAAGCCGAAATCCATTTCCCAATAAATCTTTTACTATCATTATTGTTTTATTCCTCCGAGTTCATCTTATGATTTTTATCCAGATCGGTCATCTTATCAACCAAATCACTTATTCTTTCACGCAGTTTAAAGATACAATCTGTTTCATTGGCGTATCCTCTCACTATATCCTCTGCTAACGCTCTGCAGGAAGGAGACCCACAGGAGCCACAATCTATCTTAGGCAAATCCTCATAAATCTCTTCAATTTTCATTAGTTTCTGCATAGCTACTAAAACATCGTCATCAAGATTCATAACAGGCTTATAGTCTATCTTTTTATCCCAGAAAACATCAACATCATTATCTATACCTGCACCCGTGTTTTTTACTCCTTCACACACCCTTTTTAGTCTTGATTCGGCAACAAAGCAATTTTCTGCTGCCAATGGTCCACCGACACATCCACCTATACAAGATAAAGCTTCAACATATTCAATATCATCGAGTTTTCCATCTTCAATATCTTCAAATATTCTTATTACATTATCAATCCCATCAACTGAAATGTGCCTGACAGTATCAGAAGCACTTGCCTCTCCTCCAGGCAATGCCCACATAATACCCTCACTTCCGGATATACTTAGTCTTTCAATATCACTGTCATTAATCTTGTTTATTGTTTGCGCCATTTTCAAATATGTATCTTTTAACGAAAGAACTCCGTCAACACATTTCTCTATAGAATCTACTTCGTTTCTTATTTGTGTCGCTTTTGCGGCACAGGGAGATAAAAATATAATTCCTATTTCTTCTGGTCTTAAACCTGTTTTCTTAACAGCATCCCGTCTTGCCTGAACTGCAGAAATTTCCATTGGAGAACGAAACGGAACAATGTTTGATATGAGATTAGGAAATCTGATTGCAATTAATCTTACAACAGCTGGACAAGCAGAAGATATCATAGGCTTTGGCATCTCATCTTCTTTAACAAACTTTCTTGTTTCTTCACTAACCCTCTGTGCTCCTCTTGCAACCTCGAAAACATCATCAAATCCAATATATTTTAATGCTGTCAACATCAAATCAATATTTTCTGTCCTTGAAAACTGTGCACAAAATGACGGAGGAACTAAAGCAACTTTATACTTATAATTATCCAATATATTAAAACCATCAGTAACAGCTTTTTTTGCGTGGTACGGACAAACTCTAATACACTCTCCGCAATCTATGCAATGCTCTTTTAATATCTTTGCTTTGCCATTTTGTATTCTTATTGCCTGAGTAGGACAATGCTTCAAACATGTAGTGCATCCCTTACAAAAATCTTTTTCAAGTATCACGGAATGCCAGTAATTTTCAGCCACAGTTTTCAACTCCTCTCAAAATAAGGTTTATTAATTACAATAAAAAACCATTTTAACAGTTGTTCCTTCTCCCAAAACAGTATCAATTTCCATTTCGTCAGAATATTTTTCCATATTGGGAAGTCCCATTCCTGCGCCAAATCCAAGTTCTCTCACCTGATTTGTTGCAGTGGAAAATCCTTCCTCCATAGCTTTTTTAATATCCTTTATTCCAGGACCGGTATCCTTTAGAATAACAGTTATCTTCTCAGGTTCAACCATAACATCTATCTTACCGCCATTTGCGTGAATGACCATATTAATCTCGCCCTCATACATTGCAATAGCGGTCTTCCTTATAACTGCTGGAGCAATTCCTATTTGTGTAAGCATTTTCTTTACCTTGCTTGAACATTCTCCTGCAAGAGTAAAATCATTACCGTCAACATCAAAATGCAACTCTATCATAATTCTTCTCCTTGATTATTACGAAGCCCATTAGAATACAATAAACCACACGCATCAAAAAGAGGATATTTTGTAGACATAATTGTCATATTCTTCATTTTAGCCATTCCAACAATACTGTCATCAGGAGTTTTACCTCTCACAAAAACAATCGTTTCAATGTCCATCATTTCAGCAGTTCTTATGACCTGAGGATTAATCAGTCCTGTGAGAAGCAACGGCTTCTCCTTTACAAATGCCAAAACATCACTCATCAAATCGCAACCCCAGGCAGAATTTACCTCTTTATCCAAAAATTCTTCACCTGTCAGAACATCTGCATTTAATAATTCTTTTACCATTGATAATTTCATAAAATCCCCCTATGAATATTAGACCAAAATAACTTTATTACCAGCAGATTTGTACAATCTATTCTTAACTGCAAGACCATATCCGTCATCACTGCAAAATTCTGCAAAAACAACATCTATACAAGCTTCATCAAATTCTCTTAAAACTCTGAAAAGATTTTTAGCATATTCTTTATTATCATTACCTGCAGATAGGACTAAATCTGCATTATATTCATTAACTCCATAGGATATAACACCTGTCTTCAAATGCTTATTTTCAGATAATAATTCCTTGATTTTTGAACTTATTTTTTCACTATCACCCTCAACCACCGTCACATCTGCATCAGGTGCATAGTGTTTATATTTCATTCCAGGACACTTAGGTCTGTCATCTTTTTCGACTGATTTTAAAATATGCTTATCTATTATAACATCAGGTAAATACTTTTTTATTTCCTGATATGTTATTCCACCCGGACGTAATATAACAGGTACATCACCACTTAAATCAATAATTGTCGATTCAACTCCAACCTGACAATCTCCACCCTCAATAATTGCATCAATTCTGCCCATCATATCATCAATAACATACTTTGGTGTTGTGGGACTTGGTTTTCCTGATATATTTGCACTTGGAGCCGCAATCGGAACCTTTGCACTTTTAATAAGCTCTCTTGCGATTTCATCAGAGGGAATTCTCACTGCGACTGTATCTAACCCTGCAGTCACAGTTTTTGAAAGCTTGTCTGATTTTTTCAATATAACTGTCAATGGACCCGGAGAAAAGTGAGAAAACAATATTTGTGCTTCTTTTGTAAACTCCGAAACTGCTTCCTTAATTGAGTCTATATCTGCAAAATGAACAATCAACGGATTATCTGACGGTCTTCCTTTTGCAACATATATACTTTTTACAGCCTCATCATCATATGCATTTGCACCAAGTCCATAAACTGTTTCTGTTGGAAATGCAACAAGTCCACCCGAAGCAATTACCTCTCCAAGCTTTTTCATCAAATCCTTGTCTATATTATTTTTATCTATTTTATATATCTGAGTTTCCAAAATTTTCACCTTTTATAAACTACACTCTTCAAGCATCTTTTGTTTCAATTCCCAGAGCCTTTTGGACATATCCACATAATATGTGTGTGGATTTTCAAATCTCTTAACCTCATCCCAGAGCCCATCAACTTCCAATTTGCAATATTCTCTCAAAGCCTCAATAGATGGTACATCATATACACATTCTCCGTTTTTGAAAATCTGCTTTAGGAGAGGTCTTGCATAGAAGTCCTTAACG
>JAFXBO010000220.1 GCA_017521775.1 Clostridia bacterium
GAATCAGTTCTCATATATGTTATAAGACCGACTGTACCAAATTTGCCACCAACGTTCACACCTTCATAAAGACCTTGGGCAACCTGCATTGTTTTAGCAGTTGCAAAGTTTATCTTTCTTGATGCATCCTGCTGGAGTGTACTTGTTGTGAAAGGCGGAGGTGGATTTTTTGTTATGTTTCCTTTTTTTATTCCGTCTACCTTAAATACTGCATTTTCAACATCTTTTAGAATTTTGTCAGCATCATCCTTAGTTAATTCTATTTCTTTCTTATCATCCTTGCCAAAATATTTTGCAACAAATTGTTTTTTGTCAGCATTTGATAATTCAGCCTCAACTGTCCAATACTCTCTTGGAACAAAATCCATTATTTCTTCTTCTCTGTCACAAATCAATTTTGTGGCAACAGATTGAACTCTTCCTGCACTAAGTCCCTTTTTAACCTTTTCCCAAAGAATAGGACTGATTTTATAGCCAACAATTCTATCAAGTATTCTTCTTGCCTGTTGAGCATTAACTAAATCAGTATCAATACTTCTTGGCTCTTTTATAGCCATTTTTACTGCATTTTTTGTTATCTCGTTAAATGTAACTCTGCATTTTGAATTTATATCAATATTTAAAGCATTTGCTAGATGCCAGCTTATTGCTTCTCCCTCACGGTCAGGGTCAGTTGCAAGATAAACAGCTGACGATGCTTTTGCTTCCTTCTTTAATTGAGCAAGCAAATCTCCCTTTCCTCTTATTGTTATATATTTAGGGGTAAAATCATTATCAACATCAACTCCAAGCTGACTTTTAGGTAAGTCTATTATATGACCTACTGATGCCATTACCTTATAATCGCTACCCACATATTTTTTGATTGTTTCAGCTTTTGAGGGTGACTCAACTATCAAAAGTTTTTTGTTTTTAGCCATTTATTTTCTCCTTATCTTTATTTTCTAAGCAATATAAAAATTACCCGGTAGTTTTTTAACTGTCCCTTTCATTTCCATCATTGCAAGAGTTGCACCTATTTTTGCAGGCGGAAGCTCAGTTTTTCTTATTAATTCATCAACGCTTATTTTTTCATTTTCCAAAATCAATTCCATAAGCACTTTTTCGGTTTCATTTAAGTTTTTATATTTTTCATCATTTATAGATACCTTTATTTTCTCTATAAATCTAGAAACACCTTTTTTAACTGTATCAGGAACTCCTATCTCTCTTCTCAGTTCCTTTGGTTTAAACTTTTCTATTTCACTTTTATATATTTCTATTATTTCATTGGAATGTGTCACACAAACTGCACCATTTTTTATAAGGTTGTTATTCCCCTCACTATCCAAATCAAAGATATTCGCTGGGACACAATAGACAATTTTTGAATATGAATTTGCATAATCAGCCGTTATTAAAGCTCCACTCTTTTTGGGTGCCTGTGTCACTAAAACACATTCACTGAGTCCTGCAATAATCCTGTTCCTTTGAGGAAAATTTGATGATAGTGGCTTTGTTCCCGGAGGATATTCGGATACAACCACACCATACTCCTCTATGAGTTTTCTTAATTCTCTGTTCTTCTTTGGGTAATCACGATCAATTCCACACCCAAGAACTGCAATTGTTTTTCCCCCAGCTCTTATGGCTGATGAGGCTGCAACTGCATCAACTCCTCTTGCAAGTCCACTTACTACACAAAAACCTGCTCTTGCAAGTTCAAACGACATTTTCCTTGTAACCGTATCGCCATAATCATTTAGCTCCCTCGTTCCGACGATACCAATACAAAACATATCTTCAGTTAATTCAAGACTTCCCTTCACATATAATACATATGGAGGAGGAAATATATTTTTAAGACTCTGTGGATATTGTTTTGAATCATATGTGACTATATATCCGCCACATTCTTCAGTTCTTGATATCACCTGTTGGGCAACCGATGTATTCTTATTGCAAAGCTCCTTTATATCTGATTGATTTATAAGGTCTATATCACTAAAATCATCATAATCTGCTTGATATATTTCTTCAATACTACCTAATTTATCTAAAAGTGAATATGTTTTTTCCGGAGTCATTCCCTTTAATGTTGTTAACCATACCCATTTTAACATATTATCATTCATTAAATGATGACTCATAAAATTTTTACCTGTCTTTTCGTGATAGCTATTTGCGTATTCTGCTACATTGTCTAATATTTCAAATACGTGTTCATTCCCACTTGAAAATCTTGTTTGATACTCTA
>JAFXBO010000221.1 GCA_017521775.1 Clostridia bacterium
CAGTCATGGGTAAAGGACACACTTACTTGAAGTATAGAATTAGTGGTATTGACCTGAGTTCAGTTTCTGCTGGCTTGACTAAAAAGGCTGAGGTTTACTTTGAACATAGCAGTAGAACAGGTAGTCCTTTTGGCAAGATGAATGTTGATTACTTAGTGCCAAATGTAAGTATCACAGATACAACTCGTATGAACTAACAGTGAAAACTGTTATAGGTGGTTTTGAGAAAAACAGAAGGGTACAGTGTAAAAAAAGTCCAAAGCATATCAAAAATATGCTTTGGACATATACAAGAAAAAACGGAAGAGAAAGAATTATATTAGTATGTAAGTAGTAAATCTGATTTTTACAAACACCTGTTTTAAGGAGAAAACAGGACTTGGGTGGATGGTGGTTCGTATAATTCAAAAAAATATATTGAAAAGGAGTTTTTTATTATGAAAAAGGTTTCTGTAAATGTTATGACTGGTTTATTGACAGTCGCTATGATGGCTTCTATGGCCGTTCCTACTTTTGCCGCAGAGTTGACTTCTGCTGAGATTGCTGGTGCTGATACTGTAAACGGCACTTACAATGTTTACGAGGGTACTGATGCTGATTCCGATGGTGAAATTGATGCTGGTAAGGCTTCTTCCGTTGTTGTTATTGATGCTGAGGCTACTACTTTCAAGGTAACTGTTCCTATTGCTTTACATGTTGCTCAGGATGCTAATGGTGATAAGACTTATGCTGATGATATGGCTGACGGTACTACTGGTGCTGCTAAGATTATCAACGAGTGTGCTTTGGGTCAGGTAAAGATTGCTGATGTTAAGGTTGTTGCTGCTGATGGTTATGCTATCACTGCTATGGATGACGACTATGCTAACATGAAGGTTAACAGCAAGGTCTTTGGTTTCCAAATCAATGGTCTGAATGTTAATACTGACGGTACTTTAGAGGGTTTTGCTGTTGCTGATGATACTATCAAGTCTGAGTTAGTTGACGAGGCTGATGGCAAGACTGATTTAGAGAGAGTTTATGCTGACTACACTTTCACTCGTAGTGGCGACAGTGCTTTCCCTGTAATTGCTAACAAGTCTGTAATGCCTATTACTTACAGAGCTATGTTACCTGCTTACAGCCAGGCTGTTTCCAATGCTAATGTTGGTGGTGTCGTATTCACAATCGACTTCAACTAATATTGAGCTTGAATATGTGAGAAATCCTGTGGTTCTTCGGAATCACAGGATTTTTTATTTGAAGTATGCTATTTGAATTTTCTTGATTTTTCAATGTACTCAAGACAGTTATAAGATTTTGAAAACAGGTAAACTAAAATCTTGGACATAAATTGGAAGAGAAAAAATCTCTAATAATAAGAGGAGAAATATACAATAGACAATAATGGTTGTGCGATTATTAAAATGGTTGAGCAAACAAGAAACTCTTGATGATAACTTGTTCTGGTTATTACTATACTACTTCTCTCTTACAAGTTCTCATCATTGATTATTGTTCTTCAATCGTTTAGATGTTGATTGTTGTTTCCACTCTTAGGGTTTATTTAGTCTTACTCATTATTATCTTTCCTTTTTGTGAGGGGAGTGTCCTCTGTGACACTCCCCTCATCTTTTTTGTGTTTGGGCAAATATGATTATAGATAACAGTGTAGCCTTAGTTTAAGACAGAAAAAGATATTCTAAAATAAAAGGAGGTAGTTCCCAATGACAAGAGAAAAGAGATTATTAGAGAAAGTCAAAGAGATAGAGCAAAATCTTCAGGATTTTGCGGATGAGATGGCTCGTATGAGCGAAGCGAATTTGAAGAAGTCAGATGCGGAGTATTACCGTTGGGTTCATAATAAGTTCTTCATGGATGACCTCAGTTATTTCAATCCTGTGGAGAGAAGTAATCTTGAGTGTATCAATATGTTAAAGCAAGCCGTAGGCTGCTTGACAGAGAAGGCAGAAAACAAGGTAAAAGTCATTATGACTGTAAACAACGAGTGGTATGCACGAGAGGTTTGGGTAGACAAAGATATTTTTGAGAGAATGCAAGCTACCAATGAGTTAGTCAAATGTCCTCAATGTGGTTCCTGGGTTTTGAAGGATTGCACCTACGATTGTATCTGTGGTCATCAATTCAAGGTTCGTAAGGATATTTTGGAATTGACTTGTGGTGATGTCGTAGAGAGATACATCAAGACTGGTCCGTGGACCAAAGAGTATGAGTTAGTTATAGATGGTAAGACCTATCCTGCGGAATATAAACTGATTCCCAAAGGACAAGAATAAATAGAAAAGAGGTTTTTGTTATGACACAAAAAGAGCGATTAGAGCAACGATTTTTTGAGTTGTGTGATGAGATACAGGAAGTCCTTAGTGAGTTGAGAAGGGTCAACAAAGCTAAGGGAAAAAACAAGAAAGCAGATGCAGCCTATCATCAATGGTTAGACAAGTATTTGTTTGCAGGTGACCTCAGAGATTTGGATGGTTCTCTGAATAGGCTGGCCGGTTATTTCAAAATAGGAGTTCGTAGAACGGTTGATTTGATAGAGAGTGATGATATGGTAAGGGTCGTAAAGTTTGATGTAGACAGATGGGAGCCTTACATAGATTACCTGAACAGCAAGCATTTTGAGAAAAGTAAGGACACCTATATGGAGTGTCCTCATTGTCATTCCTGGGTGAAGAAGAACTCCCCCGTCTGCATCTGCAATCACTCTTTCGTAGATACAGATGAAGTGGTATATAGTAGTCCCACGGGTTATCGAAAAGAGAAATTTATAAAAGAGGGGTCAACACTAAAACACATCCTTTCAGAGCGAGAATGGGTTGATGGTAAGTTAGTAGAGGGCAAAAGGGTTTATGTAGCAGAATACAAGGTCGTTGAGGGTGAAGAGGCACAGCAGCTATTGAAGTCTATGGGTAATGCTATGGTAGATGATTCTTATGAGTTCAATATGCCAACAACAAAACTTCCTCTGAACTCAGTATTTTCCATACCTAACATATACCCAACCAGACAATCCTATCTCTATCAACTCTCGGCAGCAGATTTCATGGCAAACCATAAAGATACTCCAAATGGGTAAACCATATTAGGGGGCGCACCTTAGTGCGCCCCCTATCTTTTATTGATTCTCTAAGGTTTCAGAGGTAGGTAAGGATTGATTTTCAGAAAAGGAATGTTTGTTTCTTCCTATCCTTACATCCTCTATCATATTATGTCAGTTATCAAAGGGTTCACTTATTCTCTTTCCTATTCCTGTTGTTCTATCACTCTTTTTCTCTTTCTTTGTGTGGGGGTTTCCGTTGGAAACCCCCACGTATTTATTTCAGAAAAGGTCAAGTATGCATAAACGAGCACTCAATGGACAGTGGCAGGTAGAAATGACTCATACAAATCTATATTAAGTAAATCTAATTGAGAGGAGTATGAATTATGGGTAAAGAAACAAAGATACCTGCTCTGACAGGAGCAGAGTTGAAGAAGATAGAAGAAATAGAAACCTCCGTAGTTGCAGCCATTAAGGATTTAAGAGCTGCTGTTATAAACTTGGATGGGTTATTACATAAGAACACCACAAGTAAGGACTTGAAGGAGTTCTACAAGTGGGCTCGTATTTGTGATTTAGAGATGGAAGGGTTAATAGCTGAGGAAGGTCACTCATTGATAGATGATGTTGAGTATGCTTTTGAGGGCATATTTGCAGATATGAAGGAGAGAGAAAAATTCCAGAAGGTCTATCGTGAGGGTTTTGTGGACTTAGGTTATGACTATGTAGACAAAGAAGATTTGGAAGCAGATGGGTTCTTTAAGTGCCCTGGTTGTGGTACATGGTTATTTGGTGAGGATGAGTTTTGTCCTACTTGTGGTAGAGAAGGCAATGTCATTCCCTTCCCTAATTCTCCGTTTGCCCCTTTCAAGTCAGAGTCTGGTTTAACAATAGACCCTATGCTTTTATCGTTTGAGGAAATAGCTGATATTTTTGAAAGAAAGAAGAATCAGGTTCCCGTAGAGGAAGATGATGAAGATGATGGTTGGGATGACTTATCTGATGGTGTTTGGAATGAGACAGATAGTGATGATTGGTGTGATTGTGCAGGGTGCCCTTGTTGTGAGTGTATGGGTTTTGGTACTGAGATTTTTGATGAGGAGGGTTATCCCGCAGGCATTGAGGAACAAGTATCCAGAGCCTATGATGGGGCAACAGAAGCCTTAGATTACTTGTATGC